>JALZLC010000353.1 GCA_030858885.1 Actinomycetota bacterium | reverse complement strand
CGCCAAGGGCGACAACGTCGCGGGACTCCAGGCTTGAGGTGCTGCCTACACTGCGGGCGGTGGGGCTGGCAGGAGGCATGAGGATGGGCAAGATCGCGGTCATGGGTGCCGGTTCCTGGGGAACGGCGTTCGCCCAGATGTGCCTCGACGCCGGCCAGGACGCGGTGCTGTGGGCGCGGCGCGACGAGGTCGCCAAGGTCATCACTGCCGATCACCGCAACCCCGACTACCTTGGCGACACCGAGCTGCACCCAGCGCTACGGGCCACCGCTGACCCCAAGGAGGCGCTGACTGGCGCCGAGGTCGTGGTGCTGGCGATGCCGTCCCATGTGCTGCGTGACAGCCTGACGGCGTGGCTGGATCACGTCCCACGCGACGGCATCTACGTGAGCCTGATCAAAGGCATCGAGCTGTCCACCCATCAACGCGCCAGCCAGGTGGTACGAGAGGTTCTCGACGTGGCGTACGGTCGCTGCGTCGTCGTCTCCGGACCGAACCTGGCCAGGGAGTGCGCACGGCGCCTACCTGGGGCGACGGTGGCGGCTGGACCCGAGACCGCGGTCACGGCACGGGTCCAAGCCATGAGCCACACCCCCTACTTTCGCGTCTACACCAACCCCGACGTCGTCGGTGTGGAGCTGGGCGGCGCCATCAAGAACGCCTTGGCCCTTGCCGCCGGCATGGGTGACGGGATGGGTTTCGGCGACAACAGCAAGGCGATGCTCATCACCAGGGGACTTGCCGAGATGACGCGCCTTGGCATGGCGTACGGTGGCAACCCCCTGACCTTCTCCGGTCTGGCGGGGATGGGCGATCTCGTCGCCACCTGCATGAGCCACCACTCGCGCAACCGCCACGTCGGCGAGGAGCTGGGCAAAGGCCGGTCGCTGGACGCGATCACCGCGGAGATGAACATGGTGGCCGAGGGCGTGAAGTCGTCGCCGGCGATCCTGAAGATCGCCGAGGAGCGCGGCGTCGAGATGCCCATCGTGGCGCACGTGGTCAAGGTGGTCCGCGACGGCATGGACCCGAAGGACATGGTGCGCGCGTTGATGGCCCGCGACCCTAAGGCCGAGTTCTACGGACTGGAGGGCGTCCCGTGACGATGCGTATCCGCGTCCTCGTGCTGTTCGGTGGCCGCTCCGCCGAGCACGAGGTGTCGTGCCTGTCCGCCCGTTCGGTGCTGGCCGCGCTGGACGACGAGCGCTACCTCGTGACCACCGTCGGGATCACCCGGGAGGGCCGCTGGACGCTGGTCGACGGTGTTGTGGCAACGGCACCCGGCGTGCTGCCCAGCGTGCCGGAGGGTGGCGACACCGTCGGGCTGGTGCAGACCCGCAAAGGTCCCCGGCTGGTGCGCTTCGTGGACGGCTTCAACGGTGAGGAGCTCGGCCCGGTCGACGTCTGCTTTCCCGTGCTGCACGGTCCCTACGGCGAGGACGGAACAGTCCAGGGGTTGCTCAGCTCCTGTGGTGTGCCCTATGTCGGCGCCGACGTGGCCTCCTCCGCGGTGGGCATCGACAAGCGCCAGATGAAGAACGTGTTCTCTGCGCGTGGCTTGCCGCAGGTCGCCTACCTGTCGCTGCGCCGTCAGCTGTGGGAGGCCGACCGGGCGGCGGTGCTCGACGAGGTGGAGGCGGCGTTGCCGTACCCGCTGTTCACCAAGCCGGCCCGGCAGGGATCGTCGATCGGCATCCGCAAGTGCGCCTCCCGTGACGACGTGATCGCCGGCGTGGAGGAGGCGCTCGGCTTCGATCGGGTCGCCATCGTCGAGGCCGGCCTGAACGGCGTCCGCGAGGTCGAATGCGGCGTGATCGGCAACAGCGACATCGAAGTCACGCCTCCCGGCGAGATCACCACGACTCGCGAGTTCTACGACTTTGAGGGCAAGTACCTCGACGACGAGCTGGTGCTGCGCTGCCCCGCCGACCTGCCCGACGAGGTTGCCGAGACCTGCCGGCGCTACGCGCGCGAGGCCTACCTGGCGATCGGTGCCAGGGGCATGGCCCGCGTCGACTTCTTCTACCTCCAGGCGACCGGCCAGGTGCTGGTCAACGAGATCAACACCATTCCCGGGTTCACGCCGGTGTCGATGTTTCCCTACGTGTGGCAGACCCAGGGACTGGAGTACCCGGCGTTGATCGCGCGGCTGCTGGACCTGGCCTTGGACGCCGCGCGCTCCGAAGCCCGCTACGCCCCCTGAGGCTCGCCTCGACGGCTTACAGGTGCACGACCGGGCACGTCAGGGTCCGATCGATGCCGTCGATCGCCTGGATGCGCGCCACCACCAGCCGTCCAAGCTCGTCGACGTCGTTCGCTTTCGCCCGCACGATCACGTCGTAGGGCCCGGTGACGTCCTCGGCGGCCTCGACGCCCTCGATGTCGGAGACGGCTGCGGCGACCTGTGCCGCCTTGCCGACCTGGGTCAGGATCAGGATGTACGCCGAGACCACCGTGGGGGTCCTTTCGCTCGCCGGGTCGCGGCAGCCTAACGGCCGCCGGTCGTGCCCGCGATACTGGGCGCCATGACCGAGGGGGAGTTCGACCTCATCCGGCGGCTGGCGCCTTTCCTCGCCGTGGACGGCGAGGGGCTGATCGTCGGCCACGGTGACGACGCCGCCGTCGTCGAGGTCGGCGGTCGCGGGGTGTGCATCGCCGTGGACGTCCTCGTCGAGGGCGTGCACTTCCGGCGCGATCTGTCGTCGCTGGGCGATGTGGGGTGGAAGGCTGTGGCGGTCAACGTCAGCGATATCGCCGCCATGGGCGCGACACCGACGGTGGCGGTGGTGGGGCTGTGCCGGCCGGCTGACGTGCCGGCCGCTGATGTCGAGGCCCTGTACACGGGGATGGACGAGGCCTGCCGACGTTGGGGGCTGCGCCTGGTGGGTGGCGACACGGTGGCAGCTGACGCGCTGGCCTTGTCGGTGACCGTGCTGGGCGACGTCGACGTCGCCAGGGCGGTGCGTCGCTCCGGGGCGAGTCCGGGGGATCGGTTGGTGGTCGTGGGGACCCTTGGCGCGGCGTCCGCCGCCCTGGCGCAGGACCGCAGAGGCCTACAGCCCGACGAACGCCTGCTGGCGGTGCACCGCCGGCCCGAGGCGCACGTCGAGGCGGGACGCCGTCTGGCCGAACTCGGGGCCACGGCGATGATCGACGTCTCCGACGGGTTGGGAGCCGACCTCGGTCACGTCTGCGCGGCCTCGGATGTGTCCGCGACGGTCAACGCGGAGGCGTTGCCGGTCGCCGACGGTGTGGCGGCGGCGGCCATCGCCTTGGCTCGCGATCCCCTGGACTTTGTCTGCGGCGGCGGAGACGACTATGCGCTGCTAGCGGCCGTTCCCCACCACCGCGCCGAGGCCATCGCCGACGAGGTTGGCGGTGTGGTGGTCGGAGCGGTCGGCCACCCGCCGCCCGCCGCCCGCCTGCTGCTGGCCGACGGCACCAGCACCGACCTCGCCGGCCAGGGCTGGGATCACTATCGCAAGGAGCCGGCGTGAGGTTGCCGCGCGTGCTGACGATCGCCGGGTCGGACTCGGGAGGTGGCGCGGGCATCCAGGCGGACCTCAAGACCTTCCAAGAGTTGGATGTGTTCGGAATGAGCGCAGTGACGGCGCTCACCGCCCAGAACACGGTCGGCGTGCACGGCGTCCACGAGGTGCCGCCGGACTTTGTGCGGGACCAGATCGAGGCCGTCGTCGACGACATCGGCGTCGACGCGATCAAGACCGGGATGCTGTCCAGTGCCGCCATCGTCGAGGCCGTCGCCGACTACCTGCAGGCGCATCCTTGGGCGCCGCTGGTGGTCGACCCGGTGTGCGCCTCCAAGCACGGAGACCCGCTCCTGCGGCCCGCTGCGGTGGCAGCGCTTCGGCAGCAGATCCTGCCGCTGGCCACGGTCGTCACACCCAACCTCGGTGAGGTCAAGATCCTGACCGGCGTCGAGGTCGGATCACCCGCGGATCTGCGCGCGGCGGCCGAAGCCGTCTTCGGGCTCATGCGGCCGGAAACGCAGGGGCAGTCCAGCGCGCCTGGTCAGCAGTGGGTGCTGGTCAAGGGCGGGCATCTGGAAGGTCCCGAGGCTGTCGACCTGCTCTTCGACGGGCAGCAGGAGGTGATGGTGACCGCGCCCCGCTCGTCGAGGACCGACACGCACGGCACCGGCTGCACCCTGGCTTCGGCCATCGCGGCCCAGCTCGCCCGCGGTGAGGACGTCTACAGCGCCGTGCTGGCCGCGAAGGTCTACGTCACCGGCGCCATCGAGCACGGACTGCGACTCGGTGCCGGCATCGGGCCGGTCGACCACGGCTGGCGCCGCCGCGGCTGAGCGTCCAGCCCTCCCTCGGAACTATCGCGGAAGGTCGATCAGGCGGTGCGCTGGGGCGGGCGCTGCACCTTGCCGGCCTTGAGGCATGAGGTGCACACCGAGGCGCGGCGGACGCCGCCGTTGTCCCAGATGCGGATGCGCTGCACGTTGGGGCTCCACTTCCGCTTGGAGCGCCGGTGCGAGAAGCTGACCTGGTAGTTGAAATGCGGTCGCTTGTCGCAGATTTCACACACGGCGGCCATCGGTGCCTCACATCGGTCGGAAGGTTGGGCGGCCGTGGCACACGAGCAAGCCTGCCGGCCAGCGGCGATCAACGGCAAGGCTAACGCAGCATTCGCCACGGTGCCAGCCGTGCCGCCGACCGACCGGCGACCCGCACGCCCATGGCCGGTGCCCGCACGACCCGCCCCGCGCCGACCTGGAGGGTCCTCGCCACCCGCGCGGTCCGCCCTCGCCCGCCGATCCAGCCCTTGAGGCGGAACAGGGTCAGGTTCACCACCACGATGACGACGTTGAGGACCATCACCGCGGGATAGGCCCAGCGCTCGTCCAGCTCCGGCATGTACACGAAGTTCATGCCGTAGATGCCGGCGACGACGGTGATCGGCAGCAGGACCGCCGAGACCATCGTCAGCACCTTGGTGATCTCGTTCTGGTTGTGGGCCACCACCGCCTCGTAGTGGTCGAAGGCGGTGTCGAGCTGATCGGTCAGCGACCTGGTCTGGTTGGCCACGTAGGCCAGCCGGTCGGCGATGTCAGCGAACAAGGCTTGGTAGTCGGGCAACCGCTCGGCCGCCGCCAACTCGCCGGCCATGGCCGTCAGGCGCTGCACGGCGTGGGCCTGCGGGCCGGCGACCCGTACCAGCCGCTGGACATCACGGCGGCGCAGGTAGATCTCGATGCGCACTGCTGGGTCGGGCTGGCGCTCGGTGAACAGCGAAGCTTCAACCTCGTCGATTGCGCGAGGGACGAAGTCGTCGATGTAGGGCTCGTAGACGTCGACCAGCTGATCGAGCAGCGTGTGCGCCAGCATCCCAGGCGTGGCGCCCAGATGCGGGTCGCGCTCCAACGCCTGACGGGTGCCGGCGATGACTTCGAGCTCCCCGGCGGCGTGGGTGACCAGCCAGCCCGGCCCGACAACGATGTCCAGCTCGCAGGTGTCCAACTGCCCGAACTGGCCGTCGACCAGTTGCAGGTCGATTGCGTGGACGACCAAGAACAGATGATCCTCGTGCGATTCGGCCTTCGGATGGGTGCTGGGCTGCAGGATGTCCTCGGCCACCCAGTCGTTGACGCCGAGGCGGCACAGCGTCTCGGTGTGACTAGGGTCAGAGCCGACCAGGTCGATCCACAGCACGCCCTGAGCCTCCGCAGCCTCGGCAGCGAAAGCGTCCACTGCCGCTGCGCCAACCACCTCGACGCAGTCGTCGCCGATCCGGCGGACGGTGAGCATGGCGCAAGGATGCCAGGCCTGGGCCGGACTTCCAGGTGTTGGTGTCCTGCGTCACCCGTGCGCGCCAAATCGGGCCGCCTGCCCACCGCGTCGTTGCCGGACTCGCCGACGACTATTTCGCGACGATCGTCACGACGTTGCTGTCGACGAAGCAGGCTCCCAGGGGATGATCGGCGCAGCACCGAGTGTGCCGGTCGAGGCAGCCGCGATCACAGCCTTGCCGTGGACTGGCCGCAGGGGCGGTCTGCGGAACACTCAATGTGGCATGGACGGCCTGCCGTTACGGATACGAGGTGCGCAGTGCCTTATGGACGCAGGTCGGCCACTTGTACGTGATCGCCGAATCTGGCGAAGTCATCAACGTTCATGGTGACGACGGTGTCGATGCCGTGCACGAGCATGGTCGCGACCACGTTCGCATCGTGGACCTGTTTGCCGGTGCACTCGACCGTTTCGAGTAGCTCCAGCAGGCGGTCGCTTACCTTGATGTCTTCGGCGAGCAGGTTCAGTCTCGCCCGGAGCGCCCGCACGTTGGCAACCGCGTCGGGCCGCGGCATGCCGAGCCCGTTCTGGTCGACCGGGCGCGTGGCCACTGCGAGATACTCGCGCAAGATCTGCCCGTTGGTGTAGAGCACCAAGCCGGACGCCGGCCAGACATTGATGGCTGCGACCGCCTGCTCGTGTTCTTGTCGTGCCTGGTCAGTTGCCGCCAGCAGCACGTTCGTGTCCAGGACGGCGCGGTCAGCGACCGGCGTCGCCATAGATCTCCTCCCGGTCCCACGTGGAGGCAACCGCAGTTCGCACGGTGGTCAGGCGAACCGGCTCGAGAGGCTCGGGAGGCGGTGATGCCTTTGCGGCTGCCTCCAAGATTTGTCGGATCTCTTGCTGCATCGACTGGCCGTGCCTGGCAGCCCGCTCGCGCAGGGCGCTCACTACTGACTCCGGCACGTTCCGAACGTGAAGCGCGGTCATACAACGCATGGTAGCGCTACCGGTAGCATGGTGCTGTTGCGACGCTGGACCAGCGCGCAGGTCGCGCTGTGCTTCGCCGTCGGCGCCACCTGCGCGGTGTCAGTCGTCAGCGGTGTCCTTTCGCTCGTGCCCAGGTCGGCGCGGATGCACTCCTAGAATCGAGTCGATGACGGCGGCCACGCCAACCACCACCAGCAGCGAGGCTCAGGCCTGGCTCGACGCGGACGTGGCGCTTGTCGAGGGTGTCACCGCGCGTGCTGCCAGGACGCTGCGGCAGGCCCTGGGGATCGCCACCGTGCGCGACTTGCTCGAGCACTATCCGCACCAGGGCCGCTACCGCGACATCGGCGAGCAGGTGGCGCTGGCCGACGCGCCGTTGAACGAACCGGTGACCATCGTCGGGACGGTCGCCCGTTGGAACGTGATCCGTCCCCGCGGCCGGCGGCTGACCATCGCCAAGGCGCAGCTCGTGGACGATGCCGGCGGCCGCGTCGAGGCGCCGTTCTTCAACCAGGAGTGGCGGGCGCGCCAGACCCCGGCCGGCACACGCGTGGCCGTCAGTGGGACCCTGGAGCGGTTCGGCTCCGCCTTGCAGCTGCGCAACCCCAAACTCGTGGTGCTCGACGAGGGGGAGGCGCCTGACGAGGCCGACCGCATCCAGCCCACCTACCCGGCCACCGAGGCCCTGCCGTCGGCTCGCATCGCCCGCTATGTCACGGCTGCCCTCCAGGGGCTGGGTAGCTTGGCCGACTATCTGCCCGACGAGCTGCGCCGTCGCCACGGACTGCTCGACCTGGACACCGCCCTGCGGCGTATCCACCGGCCGGCCGGGCTCGACGAGGTCGCCCCCGCGCGAGACCGCCTGGTCTACGACGAGCTGCTGAGCCTGCAGGTCGGGCTCCAGCAGCGCCGCTATCGCCTGGAGTCCCAGGCGGTCGGGCTCGCCCAGCCGCCCGCGGCCGGTGGCCTTGCCGAACGCTTCCTGACGGGGCTGCCGTTCGCGCCGACCGGCGCGCAGTCGCGAGCCTTCGACGGCATCGGAGCCGACCTCGCGGCAGCCAAGCCGATGCACCGGCTCCTGCAGGGCGACGTCGGCTCCGGCAAGACGCTGGTGGCGGCCTGGACGATGCTGTGCGCGCTGGACCACGGGCATCAAGCCGTGCTGATGGCCCCCACCGAGGTGCTCGCCGAACAGCACCTGCGCACGCTCACCGCCCTGCTGGCGCCGCTCGGCGTGAACGCGCCAACCGGCCCGCGACTGGAGCTGCTGACCGGCTCCACCGCGTTGCGCAGGCGCCGCGGCCTATTGGCCGAGCTGGCCGTCGGAGACATCGGCCTCCTGATCGGCACACACGCGGTCCTGGAAGACGTGGTGGCCTTCGAAGACCTCGGCGTCGTCGTGATCGACGAGCAGCACCGCTTCGGCGTCGAGCACCGCACCCGCCTGCGCGACAAGCGTGCCGATCAGCGCAGCCCGGATGTGTTGGTCATGACGGCCACGCCCATCCCGCGCTCGCTGGCGCTGACGCTGTATGGCGACCTGGACGTGACCGTGCTCGACGAGCTGCCGCCGGGGCGCCAGGAGGTGAGGACCAAGGTGCTGCCCAGCGCGTCGCCGCGCCGTGACCGGCTCTATGACTTCGTCCGCGAGCGGGTCGCGGCGGGGGAGCGCGCCTACGTGGTCTGCCCGCTGGTCAGCGAGTCCGAGGCGCTGGATGTGGCGGCCGCCGAGGAGGTGTACCACCGTCTGGCCGGTGACGTCTTCGCGGATCTCGGGGTGGCGTTGGTGCATGGACGGCTCAGCGGCGCCGAACGCGACGCGGCGATGGAGGCGTTTCGCTCGGGAGCGGCGCAGGTGCTGGTGGCCACCACCGTCATCGAGGTCGGCGTGGATGTGCCCGAGGCCACGATCATGATCGTCGAGGACGCCGATCGTTTCGGTATCAGTCAGCTGCACCAGCTGCGGGGCAGGGTGGGCCGGGGCACCGCCCGCAGCTACTGCGTGCTGTTCTCGTCGGCGCCCACCGACGACGAGGTGGACAGTCCACGGCTGGCGGCGCTGGCCGCCACCACCGACGGCTTCAAGCTGGCCGAGACCGATCTGGAGCTGCGCGGCGAGGGCAGTCTGTTCGACACCCGCCAGTCAGGCCTGCCCGACCTCAAGCTGGCCAAGTTGGTGCGCGACTTCGGCTGGGTCGTGCGGTCACGGGAGGATGCCCGCGAGCTGGTGGCTGGCGATCCCGAGCTGACCGACCACCCGCTGCTGGCCGCCGAGGTCCGCCGCCGCTACGGCGACGAGCGCCTTGCGGCGCTGGATACGGGTTAAGTCGATGCGGGTGATCGCCGGAACGGCCCGGGGCCGCAGGCTGGCCGCCCCGCCAGGCCGGGACACTCGCCCGACCAGCGACCGGGTGCGTGAGGCACTGTTCAGCTCCATCGCCGCAGCGGTGCCCGGCGCCGCCGTCTGTGACCTGTTCGCGGGCTCAGGTGCGCTGGGGATCGAGGCGCTGTCGCGCGGCGCGGCCAGGGCGACCTTTGTCGAGCGGGACGCGGGTGCTGTGGCGGCGATCCGCCAGAACCTGCGGCGGACGGAGGTGGACGATGCCGGGCAGGTGGTCCATGCCGAGGCGGCGGGCTTCTGCCGGCACCCGGTGGGCGGCCCCTTCGACCTTCTGCTGTGCGACCCGCCCTACGCCGTCGACAGCATGGTGGTCGGGCGGCTCTTCGAGGCCCTGCGCCAGGCGGGAGGGCTCGCCGCGGGTGCCCTGGTGGTCGTCGAGCGGGACCGGCGAGGGCCAGACCCGGCGGCGGACCTGCCGAGCTTCCTGGCGGAAGATCGCCGGCGCTCCTACGGTGACACGATGTTGATCTACCTGCACGCGGATGAGGCGATGACGACGTGACCGTCACCGCGGTCTGCCCTGGCAGCTTCGACCCGGTGACCAATGGCCACCTCGATGTCATCCAGCGAGCGTCCTCCCGCTTCGACCGGCTGCTGGTGGCGTGCCTGCGCAATGCCGGCAAGCAGCCACTGTTCGACCTCGACATCCGTCTGGCCCTGCTCAACGAGGTCGTCGCCGACCTGGACAACGTGGAGGTCGCGGCCTTCGACGGATTGCTGGTGGACTTCTGCCGGGAGCGGGGCGTCTCCGTGATCGTCAAGGGCCTGCGCGCCGTGAGCGACTTCGAGTACGAGTTGCAGATGGCGCAGATGAACTCCCACCTCGGGAACGTGGAAACATTCTTCATGACCACAAGCCCGATATATTCTTTTCTCTCCTCCTCGCTGGTGAAGGAGGTGGCCCGGTTCGGCGGGGACGTCACCGACTTCGTCCCTCCCGCCGTGGTCGACCGGCTCGCCGAGCAGCTGTAGCGCCTGAACCCATCGAGCTCTAAAGGACTTGTGCCGTGGACGTCGAGGCGTACATCGCCCGAATGGAACAGCTGCTGGCCGAAGCCCGGCCCGTACCGCTGTCGGCCTCCGTGATGGTCAACCGCAGCCAGTTCGATGAGCTGCTCGGCGACTTGCGGACTCATCTGCCAGAAGAGCTGCGTCAGTCGCGTTGGATCATCAAGGAGCGCGACGAGTTGATGGAGCAGGCCGAGCGCGACAGCGAACGGACCCTGGCCGACGCCGAGCTCCAGCGCGATCGGTTGGTCAGCGAGACGGAGGTTGCGCGTGGCGCGGCGCGGGAAGCCGAGCGACTGCTCGACGAGGCGCGGGAGCGGGCTCGGACGCTGCGCCTGGAGGCCGAGGACTACGTCGACGGCCGGCTCGCCAACTTCGAGATCGTGCTGACCAAGACGTTGAAGGCGGTCGAGAACGGTCGAGAGCGGCTGCGCGGGCGCCTTGCCAGCGACGAGCTGGCCGGCACCGATGACACCGACGACGATCGACAGAAGGCGTATGGCACGGCTGGCAACGGCGCGCGGCGTCTGTACGACCAGGAGGGCTGAACTCGACGTTCCCGGCGGGCTGCGCCGGCGGGCTGCCGTCACTGATGCCGCACCCGCGGCGACTGCCCATGGCCCTAGCCGGATGCTAAAGTGGCGCCTCCCCGCCTCCAGGGCCTGTGCTGCCGTGCGTCTCGACTCATAACCCCATGCTCATGACTGACGATCGAATCCTGCGCGTCGCCGACCTCATCGACCGGCCGGGGGCTTCCCGGCGCCTTGATGTGCTGCCGACCGCCCCCGATGACCTGCAGCTTGCGCTGGCCGAGGTCGCCGGGCCGCTGCGGTTGCGTGGCGTCGTGGAGAGCGTCGTCGACGGGCTACTCGTGCGCGCGACCCTGACGACGCAGCTACGCGTGAGCTGTGCTCGCTGCCTGGTGGCGCTGAGCGAGCAGGTCGAGGCTGATGTGGTGGAGCTGTTCGCCGCCGCCGCCGACCCCGACGCCGATTCCGAGCCCGGCTACACCTACGCTGACGGGGTGCTGGACCTCGACGCGCTGCTGCGCGACGCGCTGGTGCCTGCCGTGCCCTTGCGCTCGCTGTGCAGTGAGGAGTGCCGGGGTCTGTGCCCCCAGTGCGGCACCAATCGCAACGACGCTGCCTGCGACTGCAGCGACACCCTCACCGATTCTCGCTGGGCTGCCCTGGAGGGGCTGCGCCTGCCCGACTGACCCCGCCTGATCTTCGAAGGAGACCCTCCACGTGGCTGTTCCCAAGCGCAAGAAGTCCCGCTCCCGCACGCGCCACCGCAAGGCGCAGTGGCTGCGCACCGCGGCACCGGCCAGCGCCAGTTGCGCTCGCTGCAAGTCCGCGCTGCGCCCGCACACCGTGTGCGGCGTGTGCGGCCACTATGCCGGCCGGCAGGTCATGGCGGTCGACGAGTAAGCCAGGTCCTGGCTGATCAGCGCCCGGCCTCGGTCGATGCGCGTCGCGCTGGACGCCATGGGCGGCGACCACGCGCCCACCGCGACGGTCGCGGGAGCGCTGCTGGCAGCCGACGCCGGCTTGGATGTCGTCTTGGTGGGCAGACCTGACGCGCTCAGCGCTGAGTTGCGGCGTGCGGGGGCCGCTGGACGGCTCGCCATCGTCGCCGCCGACGAGGTCGTCGGGATGCACGAGGACGCGGTAGCCGTCCTACGCAGCAAGCGGACATCCAGCATTCAGGTGGCCGCGGAGCTGGTGGCGTCTGGCCAAGCTCAGGCGATGGTGTCGGCGGGCTCCACGGGCGCCACGCTGGCGGCTGCCCTGCTGGCTCTCGGCCGTGTCCGCGGCGTACGTCGCCCGGTGCTCGCGGCCGTGCTGCCCACTCCGGCCGGCGACGTGGTGCTGGCCGACGCTGGCGGGAGCCCGGATCCCCAGCCTGAAACGCTGATGGCCTACGGGCGCATGGCGACGGCGTACGCCCGCGCGCGAGGGCGCTCGGCGCCATCGGTCGGCCTGCTCAACGTGGGGAGCGAAGCCGGCAAGGGCAACGCGCTGGTCAAGCGAGCATTCGCGCTGCTCGACGGCAGCGACGGGTTCATCGGCAACGTGGAGCCGGCCGCCGTGCTGGCGGCGAGGGCGGACGTCGTCATCACCGACGGCTTCACGGGTAACGTGTTCCTGAAGACCCTGGAAGCCATGGCGGGCGGCAGTGGCGACACCGCAGGGGCGGCCGTGCTGCTGGGGGTGGCCGGGGAGGTCTTGGTGGCCCATGGCGCCGCCGACGCTCCTGCGGTAGCCGCGGCGTTGCAGACGGCGGCCGAGGTGGCCGGCGCGGGACTGGCGCGCCTGGTCCAGCAGCACCTGGATGGCGGAGGAGATCCATGACGGCGCAGGCAACGCCCCCTCGGCGACCTATCGCGGCCACCCTTGTCGCGGGACGGCCGTGAACGCCAGCCGCCTGGAGCAGGCCCTGCAGGTCACCTTCGGCGACCCCGACCTGCTGCGACTGGCCTTGACGCATCGCAGTCATGCCTTCGAAGCCGGCGGCCTGCCGACCAACGAGCGCCTGGAGTTCCTCGGAGACGCCGTCCTTGGCATCGTCGTGACCGAAAGGATCTACCTGCGGTTCCCGGACGCCAGCGAAGGGCGGCTGGCCAAGATGCGGGCGGCGGCGGTCAACGCGCACAGCCTCGCGGAGGTGGCCCGCGCCCTGGCGATCGGCGAGGAGGTGCTGCTCGGCCACGGCGAGGAGCAGTCCGGCGGTCGCGACAAGGACTCCATCCTCGCCGACACGATGGAGGCGGTGCTCGGCGCGGTGTACCTCGACGGGGGTCCCAAGGTCGCCGCCGAGCTGATCGGGCGCCTGTTCGGCGAGCTGCTCGACGAGATCGCCAACCGGCGGACCTCCCTGGACTACAAGACTTCGCTGCAGGAGCTCACGGCAGGTCAGCTGGCGACCCTGCCGGTCTACCGGCTCACCGAAGAGGGCCCTGACCACGCCAAGCGCTTCACCGCCGAGGTGTCGGTCGACGGCGACATGATCGGCAGCGGTCAGGGCCGGTCCAAGAAGGAAGCCGAACAAGCGGCCGCGGAGCACGCGTATGCCGCGCTGGTCGCGCGTTTGGCGGTAGGGTCCGCGCCCAGCGAAGAGGAGACCTGACATCCCGCTCGCGCCGGCCGTTGTCCCAGGCATCCGGAGGACGTAGGTGACCGAGCTGCCCGAGGTCGAGGTCATTCGCAAGACGCTGGAGCGTGACCTGTTGGGCAAGCGGGTCAAGGACGTCACCGTCAAGACCCCGTCCGTCGTCGCCCGCCATCGCAACCGTCCCGACTTCATCAAGGCGCTGACCGGCCACCGCATCGAGTCCGTTCTGCGCTTCGGTACCTTCATCGTGCTCGAGCTGGATGAGGGCAAGGCGCTGGTGGTCCGCCTCGGCACTCAGGGCAATCTGGTGCGGGAGGTCGCCACCGCCGAGCCCAGCAAGACCACACCCGTGGTGGCGACGTTCACCACGGGTGGGGCCTTGCACATGCTCGACCCCGCCAGGGACGGTGAGCTGTACGTGGTCGCCCTCGACGACGTGCCCAACCTGCCCGAGCTCGCCCCCGGCGGCATCGATCCGTTGACGGACACCTTCACCTGGCCCGCGTTCAGCCAGCAGCTTCGGGAACGGGATGCGCCGCTCAAGCTGGTGCTCATCGACGACACCTTCGTCGTGGGGCTGGGCGACCTGTACTCCGACGAGATCCTGTGGGCGTCTGGCTTGTCGGGCCACCGCTCGTCGGCCGGCCTGTCCAGCCAGGAGGTCCGCCGGCTGTACCGGGCGGTGCTGGAGGTCCTGTTCGAGGCCGTCAAGCAGGGTGGCGCCACCGAGGCGACGCCGGAGTTCGACGACGACGACTTTGATACCGAGTCCAGCGAGTTCATCAAGGTTTTCGGCCGCGAGGGCGAGGGCTGCGGGCGCTGCCGTCAACCGATCCACCGCGCAGCGATCGAAGGCCACGACTCCTACTTCTGCACCAACTGCCAGACCTAGCGACCTCGCGCAGATGTAGCCCGATCGTGCGGCCATAGCCCGATCGTGCGGCCGTAGCCTGTCACGCGCCATAGCGAACCGGCCATGAGGCGGCGCCCGGACAACCCATGGGCGCTTGATGCGGCTGAGGGTCAAGTACCCGCGCCAACGTTGAGGTGCCGGGTCTGCTGCAACTTCGGTTGACGGCGGTTGTGACTGATCATGCTGCATCGACGTCGGCGTCGATGACGTTCTGAGGGGTGAAGGCGAGCTCGAATTCCACGGGCGTGAGTTTGCCGAGTCCGCGC
>JALZLC010000318.1 GCA_030858885.1 Actinomycetota bacterium | reverse complement strand
TCACCTGGCTGAATCCACTGATGGGCGGTCACTGATGGCGGAGCCCCAGAGTGCCTCTCGGAGGCCAGAGGCCCGGGCGATGGGGCGCTCGACGGCCGTGCGAATACTGGACTCGGTGCCCACCAGGAGCACGCGTTGGCGGGCACGGGTGATGGCGGTGTACAGCAGCTCTCGGGTGACGATCGGCGAGGTGGGATCCGGCAACAGCACGGCAACCGACTCGAACTGTGAACCCTGGCTCTTGTGCACCGTCATGGCGTGCACCGTCTCCACCGCCGCAAGCCGTGTGGGGCTGATCTCGACCAACGTCCCGCGCCGCTCGAACACCGCGGGGCGGCGCCCGTCGCGGGTCGCGACCACGACGCCGATGTCACCGTTGTACAGCCGCAGCCCGTAGTCGTTGGCGGTGACCAGCAGGGGACGGCCGACATACCAACCGCCCCCGGCGGCGTAGCCGTCGATCGCGGCGCCCAGCCAGGCTTCGACCTGCGCTCTCCACGCGCCGACCCCGTACGGGCCGCGGCGGTGCGCGCACAGCACCCGGATGGCGCCGAGACCGTCGAGCGCGGCTCGAGCCTGGCCCCCTCGCGCCGCCTTGACTACCTCCCGACCCGCGGCGACTACCGCCTCGCGGACCGGGGCGAGCGCTTGGCGTCCCGCATCCTCGGCGACGTCGGTGTCGATCCAGCGCACGTCGTCACGTCCCGCTCGCAACACGGCAACGGCCGCGTCGGCATCGCCTTGCCGGACGGCCTGTGCCAGCGTCGCGATCCCGCCGCCGAAGCGGTGCACCCGCCGCAGCACGACGATCCCGTCTCCGATCGCCGCACCCACCGGCGGCGTCGACGCTGCCACCTCGTGGCCTGCGGCGGCCGTCAGCGACGCCCTCGCTTCGGGGCGCAGCAGCAGATCCTGGCTGCAGGGACCAACGATGTCACCCAGCACCGCCCCGGCCTCGACCGACGCCAGCTGCTCGGCGTCACCGACCAGGACCAGGCGTGCGCCGGCCCGCACCGCCTCCACCAGGCTGGCCATCAGCGACAGCGACACCATCGACGCCTCGTCGACGACCACGACATCGTGCGGTAACCGGTTGCCTCGATGGTGGCGGAAGCGGCTGCGGCTCCCCGGCCGCCAGCCAAGGAGCCGGTGCAGGGTCGACGCCTCCAAGGCCAGCAGGCGCTCCCGCACCGCCTGGCTGATGTTGAGGTGGCGGGCCTCGTCGTGGACCGCATCTTCGAGCCGCGCGGCGGCCTTGCCCGTCGGAGCCGCCAGCGCAACCCGCGGCGGCGAGCCATCGGCGTCGGCGGCGAAGGCCTGTTCGTCGAGGAGTGCGAGGATGCGCGCCACGGTCGTCGTCTTGCCGGTGCCCGGCCCGCCGGCGACCACCGCAAACCGTCGGAGCACCGCGGAGCCGGCGGCCAGGCGCTGCTGATCGGGCTGCTCGCCGTCGAACAGCCGCGCCAGCCCGGAGGCCAGCACCTCGACGTCGACACGGTCTGCTGGCTCCTCGGCTCTGCTCCGGAGGTCGACGGCGACCTGCTGCTCCTGGCGCCAGTAGCGGTCCAGGTACAGCCGGGTGCCGACCAGGCGCAGCGGGCGGTCGACTGTCGCGTCTGAGTCCATCGCCACCAGCGGGCTGCGCGACAGCCCAGCGACCCACGGCTGTACCAGGGGCCACGGCAGCCCCTGCGGGTCCACCGGCACGTCGGCGTCGACCGCCACGGTCTGGCGGATTGTCGCGAGGTCGGTGCAGACGTGGCCCAGACGAGGAGCGCGCGCCGCCAACGCCGCCGCCAGCAGGATCTGCGGGTCGCTGTCGCCGCCGATCCGGCCGAGGCGCGACGCCACATGGACATCCGCGGCGCTGAGCACTCCCCCGTCGTTGAAGGTCGCGAGCAGACCTGTCGCTCGCAGGGCCAAGCGAACGTCGAAAGGGTCAGAGGTTGCTTCGGTCTCAACCGTCGTCATGCCACTTCCCCCCGGTCGAGCAGATCGCTCAACGCCTCGATGAGGGCGGCTGGCGGATGCCAGGCGAAGACCCCGCACGGCTGCGACCCGAGGCGTGGTGCGGCGGTGCCGGTCATGCCGCGCAGGAACAGGTACAGCACGCCGCCCAAGTTGCGCTCCGGCAGATAGCTGGGCAAGCGCCAGCGCAGGTAACGGTGCAGCGCGACGGAGTACAGCAGCGCCTGCAACGGATAGTGGGCCTGTTGCATAACGGCAGCCAGCGCGGCGGGACGGTAGTGCCAGGCGCTCAACGTCTCCCCGTCGACGCCGAGCCAGTTCGTCTTGTAGTCGACCACGGCGAAGCGCGACGGCGTGCCGTCCTCGCTTGGGATGCGCACCACCGAGTCGATGCTGCCGGTGAGATAGCCCCGCAGGCTCTGCTGTAACGCCGGGTCGTCGAGCCGTTCGGCGTACCCGGCGAGCGCGTCGTCAGCCGGAAGGTACGCCCGCAGCAAGTCACCGATGGCTGCCACCCTCAGCGTGGTTGTCGGTCGGTCGCCGCCCACCAGTGGCAGCTCGAAGTCCAACTCGTCACGGCGGCCACCCCGACCGATGTCGCGCAGCCGCAGCTCGCTGGCCAGCGGGCCCAGCTTGGTCTGGATCGCCGCTGTCAGTCCTGCGACGACCACGTCGGGGTCGCCGATGTCGACCTGCCAGCGGGCGCGCTGCCTGCCCACGGCGGCGGCCAGCTCCGCTTCGAGGTCGACGGCGGCGAAGTCGCTGCGCTCGATGACGGCGTGCACGAAGGTGCCAACATCCACGCCGCCGGGCATGGCCGCCAGCGGGCATCCCACGTTCCGCAGCCGGGCTTCGAGCGGGTGGGGCGCTGCCATGAACGCCGGTGTTGCCGTGGCGCCCGGCGCGACCCCAAGGGTCTCGGCCGGCGCCTCGTCGGTGACACCCAGGTCCTCGGGCTCACTGCCCACCCGCGCCTCGTGTGCCGCGGAGGTGATCCCGCTGTAGGAGACCCGCCGCCACTGCGAGTCGAGCTTACGGCCGAACCTGCGCACCGACAGGGTGGCGGCCTCGGGTGTCTCGGGTGCCCAGACGGCACCGCGGCCCGCGTCGCTGCGTTCCACGCTGATGCGCCCAGGCGCCTGGCCGGCCAGCGCTTGGAAGCGCTCGACAACCTCGTCGTCTTCGGGGACGGCCGTGCCCCAGGTGGCGACGCTGCCGTCCGCATCGCGGGCGAACAGCAGGCGGCCCAGCGGCGAGTCGTGGCTGGTGTAGGACCCTGCCCACCACACGACGGCCTGGTGGCGGGCACGCGTCAGTGCCACATATGCCAACCGCAGGTCCTCGCTGCGCTGCTCGGTGACGGCGCGCTGCCGGTGTTCGGCGAAGTCCTGCCCCTCCATGCCGACGTCGATGGTCCGGCGGTGTCCGGCCTCGGGGTCGTGGAAGACGGCCGCCTCATCCTTCGGGAGGTAACTCGGCTCCCACAGATAGGGGTAATACACGATGGGGAACTCGGTCCCCTTGCTGCGGTGGATCGTCAGGACCTGCACCGCTTCGGCGTCGGACTCCAGGCGGCGGCTGCGCTCCTCGCTGTCGGTGTCAGTACCGGCTTCGGTGATGCGCCGGCGCAGCCAGGCGGTGAGCGCGGTGGCCCCGAGCTGCTGACTGGTCGCGGCCGCGTGCAACAGCTGGCCGATGTGGCGCAGGTCGGTCAGTTCCCGCTCGCCGTTGACCTGGGTGAGGATGCGCGCGGGCATGCCCTCGGCCCGGGTGATCAGTTCCAGCAGCGAGGCCACACCCCGGAGGCGCAGCTCGCCGGCCCAGCGGTGCAGGCGCGCATGGACGGTCTCCCACCGCTCCTCCTCGGCGGTCGCGACCTGCTGAGCGCTCCAGCCCAGGAAGGGGGTCAACGCGGCGGCGTGCGCACGGGGCGACGAAGCGGGGCGTTCCAGCGCCTCGAGCAGGCGCAGCCACGAACGCGCGATCGGCGTGCCGAAGACACTGCCAGCCCCGTTGATGACGGCGGGGATGCCGGCGGCATCGAGGGCGTCGCGCACGATGGCGGCCTGGCGGTGAAGGCGGACCAGCACCGCAATGTGACCCGGTCGCACGCGCTCACGGCTGGCCTGTGAGCCACCCCGGTGGCGTGTGATCACCTCGGCGTCGGCAGACAGCAGTCCCACCAGGTCGGCCGCGAGGTCACGGGCGATGTGCTCACGAGCCGAGGGCTGAGCAGCGAACCCATGTGACGTCAGCCGCACGAGGCCGTCGCCTCGGTGGACGACTCGCAACCGCAGCGCAGCGGCGCGTGGCGGACCGGTCAGCCGTGGCTCCACATTGGCGTCGGCCGCGCGCACTGTCCGGTAGGCGATGCCCTCGTGGCCAAGCTTGACGCCTCGCAGCAGCGCGTCGTAGGCGTCGATGAGCCCCTGGTCGCTGCGCCAGTTGACCCGCAGGGTCGCCCGCGCGCTCGCCGACCCGGCCGCGTCGAGGTAGGCGTAGACGTCCGCCCCCCGGAAGGCGTAGATCGCCTGCTTGGGGTCACCGATGAGCACCAGCGTGGTCTCGCCGTGCCCGAACGCTCGCCGCATGATCTCCCACTGGACGGGATCGGTGTCCTGGAACTCGTCGACGAGCGCGACCCGGTAGCGCTGCCGGAGCCGCCGGCAGGCGGCCGGCCCCCGCAGGGGATCGACCAGGACGGCGTGCAGCCGGGTGAGCAGGTCGTCATAGGTCAGCAGGTTCGCCCGGCGCTTGCGGCGCTCGACCTCGTCGCGGACGGCCAGCGCCAGCCGGCGGCGCATCGCCTCGGTGGAGTCGGCTGGCGCCCCCGCCGGTTCGATCGGCGCCAGTGGGTCCTTCACGGCCGCGCGGCCGATGCGCAGCGCCTCGGCGCGGTCGAACGGTGGCCCTCCAGCACTGTCGAGGAAGCGGCGGACGTACAGATCGTCGACCACCTCTTCGACGAGGTCGCTGGCGTCGACGACGACGGTGGCGTCGGTCTCGACGTCACCGGCCACGCCGAGCTCCCTCAGGACGTGATGGCAGAAGCTGTGGGTGGTGGCGATGGTGGCGGCGTCGAAGTCCGCCAGCGCCTTGGCCAGGTTCTGGCGGCGCTGGCCCACCTCGTCGGCGCGGCCGCTGGCCAGCAGCACCAACAGGGGATCGTCAGCGGGCACGGCGACGCCGGCGGCGACGCCAGCCAGCCCCTGTTCCGCAGTGACGAGGCGCTCGCGCACCCGCTCACGCAGCTCGCCGGTGGCGATGCGGGTGAAGGTGACCAGCAGCAGCTGCTGCAGCGGGATGCCGTCGGCCACGAAGCGGGCGGCCAGCGCGGCGATCGTGAACGTCTTGCCGGTGCCGGCACTCGCCTCCAGCACGGTGACACCCGTCGGCAGGGGTCCGTAGGGGTCGAAGGGCTCAAGGTCGTCCCAGCCGCTCATCGCTGCTCCAACCGCTCGCAGGCCAGCAGCGGGTCCCACAGGCGGCGGGCGTAGCGTCCGAAGCGGCTGGGCTCGTCCGGCGGCCACCCCTCGCCGCGCTCAGCATCGCGTACAGGTTCCTTCATCACCTCGTCGAAGGGCAGGACACCGCCGAGCACCAGCACGTGTTCGGCGTCCTTGTCCTCCCGATCAAAGTCCCACGTCGACTCCCATTCGCGGCGCGCCGAGGCCTCGCGTTCTCGTGGCTGCGCCCCCTGCGCATAGGCCGCGGAGGTCTTGCAGTACAGGGGCAGCGGCTCGCGCATACCGCGGGCGTACAGGTCGACCAGCACCTCGATCTGGTCACGAGCGACACGCCGGGCCCTTTCGGGATCCTGGTGCAAGGGGTCGATCCGCGCGAGGGTCACCCACCCTTGCCGACGGCCACGCCCGAGGGTGGCGGCGGCGAACGGACGCTGGGGATGCATGGCGGTCAGGGCGAGCAGTCGCACCCATGCCGCGAGGCGGTGGCTGGCACCGACCCTGGAGTAGCTGACCGCACGCAACAGATCGCCGATGACGCCGGGGACGCTGCCGACCAGCACTCGCCCCCCGGGCAGCGGCAGGTCGATCTCCACAGAGTCCGGTAATTCGTCTCCGGCGCCGCCGTTCTTGCCGCCATCGGATTCTCCATCGCCGAGCAA
>JALZLC010000311.1 GCA_030858885.1 Actinomycetota bacterium | reverse complement strand
GACGCTGAAAGCCGGGGCGGACTCGGCTCCCTCCGGCGATCTCCGTACGGCGGCCAGCAGCGTGACCAGCTCAGGGCCTTGCCGGTCCACGCCGACGATGGTGACGCCCGGAGACTGTGCCGCGGCGGGCGTGGGCAGCAGGAACGGCAACGTCAGCATCGCGAGTACCAGGCCCTGCGCGCCGCGCCTCAGCTGCTGCACAAACTGCCCCGTCTGCAATCCCTGGCGGGGCTGATCCCGCCGCGTCATCACCGGACTGTGGAGTGTTCGCAACGACTGTATGCCAGGACATATCCGCTGACAGCGTGCATCTGGCACCGACGCGGCTAGAAGAAGCGCAGCTTGGCAGCCATCTCCGCCGTGAAGGCCATGATCACGGCGAGATAGAAGTAGCCCGTGGCCGCCTGGATGGAACGGCCACCCTCATGTGCCAGCTTCCACACGAACGGGGCGATCAGCGCGCAGATGGCCACGAAGCCGCCCGCCAGCAGCAACGTGAAGCTGGGCACCGCCAGCAACGGTGACAGGCTTGCCGCGTCCGGCGCCGGGTTGCGTGCCGACAGCAGCGCCCCGATCCCCGCGGCCACGACGCCGCCGGCGTACAGCCAGGCGCTGCGCACCATGTAGCTGTTGGTCAGGCGCCGTTCCACCAGGTACCAGTGTCCCAGCAGCAGGCCGTACAACGTCGAACCGAGGAACAGTGCGCCCATCACCAGCTCCACCACCCCGAGTCCCACCGCTCGGCCGCGCACACCGGCGAACAGCAGCAACGCGACCACGCCCGCGGCGGCGGCGGCAAGCCCGGCAACGCGCGAGGCGGCTTCCTGGCGAAAGGCCAGCAGCAGCTGCCACACCACGGCCAGCAGTGTGAACACCGCCAAGGCGGTCACGGCACGATCCGTCGCGGGAGCCGTACCGGCCTCCGCCCGGGTGATCGCCCAGGCACCGGCCGCGCACAGCGTGATGGTGCTGCCGATCAGCAGGAAGAAGCCGCGCCGGACCGCTCCCCACACCCCGCTGACCCACAGCAGCGCCGCCCCGCCGGCCGCCGTCTCCAGCAGGATGATCGCCATGACCCCGGTGGCTCCCGACATGGACGTGTGTCCTACCGCTGTCGCGACTTGAGGCTCAGCTGCTGCGTGCCTGCAGCAGGCGCACCAGCGTGCGCACACCCATGCCGGTGGCCCCCTTGGCGTTGTACCAGCCGTCGCCCTCCTCGCTGAAGGCGGGCCCGGCGATGTCCAGGTGGGCCCACGGGATCTCACCGACGAAGTTGCGCAGGTACAGCCCGCCGATCAGCGTGCCCGCTTGCATCGGCTTGCCGATGTTCTTCAGGTCCGCCACCTCACTGCGGAGGTGGTCGGCGTACTCGTCGGGCAGCGGCAGGTGCCAGACCTGCTCCCCCGCCGTCTGGGCGGCGGCGCGAACCTGGTTTATCAGGTCCTCGTCGTTGCCCATCAGGCCGGCGATCTTGTTGCCCAACGCAACGATCTGCGCACCCGTCAGGGTCGCGATGTCGATCATCGCGTCCGGGCCGGACTCCGCGCCGTAGGCCAGGGCGTCGGCCAGGACCAACCGGCCCTCGGCGTCGGTGTTCATCACCTCCACGGTCTTGCCGCCTCGGTGGGTCAGCACGTCGGAGACGCGGATCGCCTCCCCGGAGGGCATGTTCTCCGCCAGTGCCAGCAGACCGGTGACCTTGACCGTGACGCCCAGCTCGCCGAGTGCCGACATCGCACCGAACACCGCCGCCGCCCCGCTCATGTCCGACTTCATGGTGTTCATCGACGTCGACGGCTTCAGCGACAGCCCGCCGGAGTCGAAGGTGATGCCCTTGCCCACCAGGACGACATGACCGTCGACCGACGCGGTCGTTGGCTCGTAGGTCAGCTCGACCAGGCGAGGCGGCTCACTGGAGCCCTGACCGACGCCGAGGATGCCGCCGAAGCCCCCTTCGGCCAGCGCCGCCTCGTCGTGGATCTTGACCGACAGGCCGACCTCGCCAGCGAGGGCGGCGACCCGGTCGGCGAGCGCCGGTGGCCGCTTGTCCATCGGCGGGGTGTTGACCAGGTCACGCGTGAGGCAGGTGGCCCGCACCAGCACCTCACCGCGCCGCATGCCGGCGGTGACGTCGTCGGCGTCCAGGCCCTCGCCGGCCAGCAAGGTGATCTTGTCCAAGGAGGGGACGTCGGTGGGCTTGGACCGGTAGGTCGTGTAGGCGTAGGAGCCGAGGCCCGCGCCCTCGGCGACCGCTTCTCCGCGGGTGGCGGTGTCGCACTGGGCGGGCAGGTCACCGGGAACCACGATGGCCAAGGTGGCGTCCTTGGTGGCGTTGCGAGCGGCTG
>JALZLC010000300.1 GCA_030858885.1 Actinomycetota bacterium | reverse complement strand
TGGCGCAGCGCCGCCGCCGGTGAGGGATCCACCGGTGCTGAGGCGAACCGTCGACAGCGTTCACGCGCGGAGTGGGCTCGCGCCTCGTCGAGGTCGGCGCGCAGCGCCTCCCACTCCGCGGCGTGGGTGGCGGGGATGTCCTGGGTGTCGAAGAAGACCGTCTGGTCGTTGGCGGTGTTGTGGATGCCGCCCACGAAGTGGGTGTCGTCGGGGATGTCGATGCCGCGCTCCCGCAGCAGCCCGCGCACCGCCGGACGGTTGGCCAGCGAGGCGAAGGCGCGGCCGTTGGGGCCGCCGTGCTTGCCGCCGCACGCGCCGCAGTCGTGGGCCGACTCGTGCGGGTTGTTGACCGACACCGACCCGTGCCCGCAGAAGACGACGAGGCGGGCGAAATGGTGGGTCATCCCCAGGTTGCGCAGCTGCGCCTCGACGCGGTCGGCCTGCTCGGCGGTCGCAAAGCCGCGGCCATCGTCGTCGTGGTCCAGGGTGAGCAGCGTGGGTGGCTGCGGGACCAGCCGGCGGCGTACGTCCTCGGCCAGCTCGGTCCACCGCCACGGCGCCAGCACGCGGCCGGTCAGCGGCACCGCCTGGACCAGGCCGGTCAGCTGCGTGAGGAAGAACGCCGAGACCGCGTTGCGCTTGGTCTCCCAATAGGCGTTGTGGAAGACCTCTTCCCAGGCGCGGCGGGCACCACGGCGTTCGGCCGCGGGCACGCCGGCTGGACGGGGAACCTCCTGGACGCGGTTCGCCGGGGTGATGTTGGCGGGGCACAGCGGCGTGACGCCGTGGTCGTCCAGCGCGCTGTAGTCCATGGCGATGCCGAAGAAGCCCCCGGCCCCGAACGTCTCGTAGTCGTCGTCGAGCTCGTCGAAGGCCCGGTGCATGGACTCCTCGCGCTCGTCGATGCAGAACACCACCTGCGCCTTGGGTCGCACGGGTCGGTCCCGCCAGCGCCCGCGCCCGCGATTGGCCGCGAGCGCGCCGAGGATCTCCTCCCGGTAGCGACGCTCGAACGCGGCCAGCCAGACCGGGCCGTGGGCTGACTCGGGGAAGCCGTCGAGGACGGCGAGCAGGCGGTCGCGCACCGGTGCGGGAAGGGCTCGCACGTCGGCTGCCGACCACCCCTGCAGTTGCGCCAGGCGGAACAACCGCCAGGCCTGGTCGTGCGCGTGGAAGCGCGCCGGAGTGCCATCGCTGAGCTGTTGGTAGGCCCAGGCCTTGTCGGCGAGCCGGGTCCAGCCTGCCTGCGTCCCGTGTCCGGCGTCGAGCTCGCGCACGGAGCGGGCCAGGCCGGACGGCAGGGCGCCTGCGACGGCTTCACAGCGCAGCCACAGCTCGTGCGGGCGGGCGCGCAGGTGCACGACGAGATCCGCCGGTTCGATGCCCCAGGTTCGGCGCGTCACGGCCGCGACCAGCCGGGTCTCGACGAACAGGCGGACGGCGAGATACTGCGCCAGGTCGGTGGGTTGCGCCTGCTGGCGAGGGAAGTGGGGATTCGTGCCACGCCAGTTCATCATCCCCGCCCAACCGGGCAGACCGGTCAGGACCCGGCCGGCGTAGCTGCCCCAGTGCTCCTGGTCGACGCCGAGGCGGGTGAGCAGCGCGATCACCGCGTCCGACGGGTGCTCGGGCAGCGCGGCCGCCTCGTCACGCCAGCCGCTGCCGCCCGCGAAATCCAGGGCATGGTCGTGGCGGGCGGCGCGGCGCCAGGCGTCATAGAAGCCGAGCGTGCGGTCCGGCATGCGCCAGGCCGCCTGGCCGAGGTCCAGGAACGCCGCACAGCGCCGGATGAGGTAGCGGTTGACCTGCTCGACGAGGTCCTCGCCGACCACGGCGCGGACGAGGTCGGCGTGGGTGCGGTCGCAGCCGACGCGGTCGAGCTGGTCCTGGGCCACCGTCTGGAGGTGGGCGGCGAGCCGCTGGCGGGGGTCGCGTGCCCTGACCTCGCCGGCCAAGGCCTGCAACCTGCCCCCGGGCGCGCCGCTCGGCTGGTCTGCGGCGTCCCCAGCCTCCGCGGGCTGCCGGGCGAGCTCGTAGAACGCGTCGGCGCCCTGGCGTGACAGG
>JALZLC010000280.1 GCA_030858885.1 Actinomycetota bacterium | reverse complement strand
GCGCCGCAACCGGCGGCCATTCCGTGACCCAGCCCCTCGTCGCTCCCGCCGCTGACGCGGGGCCCGACCTCGCCCCGCCGGTTCGCAGGCGTGGTCGCTGGATCCCCTACCTGTTGCTGTTCCCGGGGTTGCTGTGGTTGCTGCTGTTCTTCGTGCTGCCGATGCTGACCGTCGCCTCCACCTCCTTGCAGGAGGGCAGCCTGGCCCAGGGCTACGAGCTGACCTGGCGGGTGGCCAACTACACCGACGCGGCCCAGCGTTACGCCGCCCAGTTCGCGCGCGCCTTCGCGTTCGCCGCGGCCTCGACCGTGCTGGCGCTGGTGGTCAGCTATCCGCTGGCCTACTTCATCGCCTTCAAGGCGGGGCGCTGGCGCAACCTGTTGCTGCTGCTCGTCATCGCGCCGTTCTTCACCAGCTTTCTCATCCGCACGCTGGCGTGGAAGATCATCCTGTCCGACAGCGGCTGGGTCGTGGGGACGTTTCAGACCCTCGGTCTGTTGGGCGAACAGGGTCGGCTGCTGGCGACGTCGGTCGCTGTCGTCGCCGGGCTGACCTACAACTTCCTGCCCTTCATGACGCTGCCGCTGTACGCCAGCCTGGAAAAGATCGACCGCTCGCTGATCGAAGCCGCGACCGATCTGTACGCCAGCCCGTTCACGGCGTTCTGGAAGGTGACGTGGCCGCTGTCGTTGCCGGGCGTGGTGGCCGGAACGCTGCTGACCTTCATCCCTGCCGCGGGTGACTTCGTCAACGTGCGCTTCCTCGGCACGCCGTCGCAGTCCATGATCGGCAACGTCATCGAAAGTCGCTTCCTGGTGGTGCTGGACTACCCCACCGCCGCGGCGCTGTCGTTCACGCTGATGCTGGCCATCCTGCTGCTGGTCGGCCTGTACGTCCGGCGTGCCGGCACGGAGACGATCGTATGAGCGCACGAGGATGAGATCTCTGTGGCGCGGGGTCACCCGCAACCTCGTCGGCTTCTACGCCGCCCTGGCGCTGTTGTATCTGTTCCTGCCCGTGTTCGTGGTGATCGTGTTCTCGTTCAACGACAACGCCGGGCGGTTCAACTTCACCTGGCAGGGGTTCACCTTGGACTCGTGGCTCAACCCGTGCGGGGTGGCGGGCTTGTGCCAGGCCATGATCCGCAGCATCCAGATCGCGATCCTGTCCACCATCATCGCCACGGCGCTGGGCACGATGGTCGCCTTCGCGCTGGTGCGTCACCGTTTCCGAGGACGTGCGCTGACCAACCTGCTGATCTTCCTGCCGATGGCGTCGCCTGAGGTGGTGTTGGGCTCGGCGATGCTCGCGTTGTTCCTCAACGTGGGGATCCGCACGGGGTTCTTGACCATCTTGCTGGGTCACATCCTGTTCAACATCAGCTATGTGGTGGTCACGGTGAAGGCCCGGCTGCTGGGTATGGACTCGCGCCTGGAAGAGGCGGCGATGGACCTGTACGCCGACGAGTGGCAGACCTTCCGGCGGGTGACGTTGCCGCTGGTCACGCCTGGGATCGTCGCGGCGGCGCTGCTGGCCTTCGCTCTGTCGTTCGACGACTTCATCATCACGCTGTTCAACTCGGGCAACACCACCACGTTCCCCTTGTTCGTCTACGGCGCCGCCCAGCGCGGGATCCCACCGCAGATCAACGTCATGGGCACCGCCCTGTTCGCCGTCGCCTTCGGGGTACTGCTCGTCGGGCAGGTCACCCGTGCGTTCCGGCGGTCGTGAGCGGCAACTACTGGTCGGCCACCGTCCCGGCGCGGCAGCCGCAACCCCTCCACGGCGACGTGATCGCCGACGTGGTCGTCGTCGGCGGTGGCTACACGGGTCTGTGGACCGCGCTCACTCTGGTCGAGCGCGACCCGACGATGCGCGTGGTGGTGTGCGAGCGTGACACCGTCGGCTTTGGTGCCAGCGGTCGCAACGGTGGTTTCCTCGATCCGTCGCTGACCCACGGTCTGGCCAACGGCCTGGCCCATTTTCCCGACGAGATCGACCGGCTGCGGCAGCTGGCCGACGACAACTACGCCGGGATGGTCGGCTTCTTCGCCCGCCACCAGGTCACCTGCGACTTCGAGGCGACGGGAATGCTGGACGTGGCCGTCGCCGCCCACCAGGTCGACGAGCTGCGGGAGTCAGCCGAGCTGCACGCGCGCCACGGCGAGCGCGCCGACTTTCTCGACGCCGACGCGGTCGCCGAGCACCTGCGCTCGCCCATGGCCATGGCTGGGCTGCACCGCCCCGACGCCGGGGGAGTGCTCAACCCGGCGAAGTTGGCCGCCGAGCTGGCCAGGGTGGCCTCAGAGACCGGTATCGCCGTCCACGAACGCACGCCTGTGACCGCGGTGAAGGCGGTCGGGGGCGGGGTGCTGGCCACCACGCCGTCAGGTCGGGTGCGCGCCTCGCGGGCGGTACTGGCCACCAACGCCTACAGCGGCCAGACCCTGCGGCGCACCAACCGCCACTACGTCCCCGTGCACGACTACATCCTGGTCACCGACCCCTTGGGCCCGCAGCTGCTGGCGTCGCTGGGCTGGAAACGGCGGCAGGGCGTCAGCGACGCGGGCAACCAGTTCCACTATTTTCGGCTCACCGCCGACGACCGGTTGCTGTGGGGCGGCTACGACGCCATCTACGCTTTCGGCAACGGTGTCGGTCCCCGCTTCGACGAGCGGCCGGAGACCTTTGCGCGGCTGCAGGTCCACCTCAAGCAGATGTTCCCAGTGCTGCGCGACGTGGCCATCCCGTTCGCGTGGGGTGGCCCCATCGCCACCACGACGCGGTTCACCCCCGCGTTCGGGGAGACGCTCGGCGGTCGGCTGATCTACGCGCTTGGCTACACCGGCCTCGGCGTTGGCGCGACGCGCTTCGCCGCGCGGGTCCTCGCCGACCGGCTGACCGACCCGGGATCGCCGCTGCTGACGCTGCGATACGTACGCAAGGCGCCCTTCGGCTTCCCGCCGGAGCCGCTGCGGTGGGCGGCCGTGACGCTGGTGCGACGGTCGCTGGCCTCGGCCGACCGCCACGGAGGGCGGCGTGGGCTGCTGCTGCGCACCCTGGACGCGGCTGGGATCGGCTTCGACTCTTGATCGCCAACGCACCGCGATCCTCCCGGCCGGCGCCCCGGGATGTGGCGCGCCTGCTGCGCCCCCGATCGGTGGCGGTGGTGGGCGCCTCACCGCGGACGTTCGTGGGAGGCATCACCCTGCGCAACCTGCGCGCGTTGGGCTTCGCGGGCACCGTGACGCCTGTCAACCCACGGCGGCCCGAGATCGACGGGGTGACCGCGGCAGCATCCCTGGCCGAGCTGGACCACACCCCCGACGTCGCGGTGCTGCTGGTTGGGGCCGATCGCGTCCTGCAGGCGGCTCGCGATGCGGTGGACTGCGGCGTGCGCGGGCTGGTGGTGCCCGGTGCTGGCCACACCGACTCGGGGGCCGCCGCCGATGCGGTCATCGGTGGCCTGCGAGACCTCGCGGCAGCGAATGCCGGCGTCGCCATGGCCGGCCCGAACTGCATGGGTTACGTGGACCTTGTCACCGGCGCGGCGCCTTACGTCGGGACCGTCCCCGAGCAGGTTCGCGCCGGCAGGATCGGGGTGGTCGCCCAGAGCGGTGCGGTGGTGGAGGCGGTGATCAACGCCGGCGGCCGGGTGCCGCTGTCGACCGCGGTGTCGTCTGGGGCCGAGGCGGTGATCGACCTCGCCGACTATCTGCGCTTCTTCGCCGCCGACGAACACACCGACGCGGTGCTGGCCTTCGTCGAGGCCTTCGCCGACGCGGCGGCCTTCCTTGCCGCCGCCGAGGCGCTGGCTGTCGCAGGCAAGCCGCTGGCGGTCTGCAAGGTCGGTCGATCGGCCGTCGCCCAGGCGGGAGTGACGGCGCACAGCGGCAAGCTCGCCGGCAGCCACCGGGTGGCGATGGCCGCGCTGCGCCAGGCCGGCGCCATCGTCTGCGACGACCTCGACGAGCTACTGGTCACCGGCGAGCTGCTGGCCATCGGCCGGCCTCCCGGCGAGCGGTTGCATATCGTGGCCAACTCCGGCGGCGAGGCCAACCTGCTGGCCGACCTCGCCGACGAAGCAGGCCTGCGACTGCCGCCGCTGCGCGGCGGCGCTGTGACGGCGCTGCAGGCACGCTGGCCTCGCTTCACGCCCGGCAACCCGCTGGACCCGTGGGGGGTGGACGACTACCGCGCTGTCTACCCGGAGGTGCTGCGGATCGCCGCCGAGCCCGGCGACGTGCTGGTGGTCAGCCTCGACGCCCAGACGACCTGCGGTGACGCCGAGCAGCAGCTGGGGCTTGAT
>JALZLC010000262.1 GCA_030858885.1 Actinomycetota bacterium | reverse complement strand
TCAACGCCAAGGCGGTGGAGTCCGCCATCCGCCTCGGACTGGCGCTGGGCTGCGACATCGCCCCGTCCAGTCAGTTCCACCGCAAGAACTACTTCTATCCAGACATGCCCAAGAACTACCAGATCTCCCAGTACGACGTCCCCATCTGCCTGGGTGGCGAGCTCGAGGTGGCCACGGCCGAGGGCTCACGGCACGTCGGGATCACCCGCGTCCACATGGAGGAGGACACCGGCAAGAGCTTGCACGTCGGTATCTCGGGGCGGATCCACGGCGCCGAGTACAGCCTGGTGGACTACAACCGTGCCGGGATCCCGCTGCTGGAGGTGGTGTCCGAGCCTGACCTGCGCAGCGCCGAGCAGGCCCGCGCCTACCTCGCCGAGCTGCGCGCCATCGTGCTCGCGTTGGGGATCAGCGACGCGAAGCTGGAGGAGGGTTCGATGCGCTGCGACGCCAACGTCTCGCTGCGGCCCGTCGGCCACTCGGTGTTCGGTACCCGCGTGGAGGTCAAGAACATGAACTCCCTGCGCTCGCTCGGTCGGGCGATCGACTACGAGATCGCGCGTCAGGCCGATCGCCTTTCCTCGGGTCAGCCGGTCGTGCAGGAGACGCGCCACTGGAACGAGGACTCGGGCACCACCTCGACGCTGCGGGCCAAAGAGGAGGTCTTCGACTACCGCTACTTCTCCGACCCCGATCTGGTGCCGGTAGAGCCCGACAGCGACTGGGTCCAGCGGTTGCGGGCCGAGCTGGTCGAGCTGCCGGCGACGCGGCGCAAGCGCTACGCCGACGAGCACGGACTGTCGCCGGACACGGCCGCGCTGTTGCAGACCTCAGGCCTTGCCGAACGCTTCGACGAGGCGGTGGCGGCAGGCGCCGTTCCCGCCGATGCCGCCAAGTGGCTGACCAACGAGGTCGCCGCCTGGTGCAACGAACGCTTCGTCGACCCCGTGACCGTGCCGCTGTCAGGGGCCCACCTTGCGGAGCTGACGCGTCTCGTCGCGGACGGCACGCTGTCGACCAAGCTCGGGCGCGAGGTCTTGGAGGCGGTGCTCGGCGGCGAGGGGTCGCCGGGAGAGGTTGTCGCTGCCCGCGGCCTCGCGCAGATCTCCGACAGCGACGCGCTGGGCGCCATCGTGGACACCGCCATCGCCCAGAACCCCGACGCGGCGCAGCGCGTCCGCGACGGCAACGCCAAGGCCATCGGGGCCCTGGTCGGGGCTGTGATGCGCGCCACCAAGGGGCAGGCGAACCCCGGACTGGTCAACCAGCTGCTGCAGGCCCGCCTTCAGCAGGCGGGGGAGCGCTAGAGTTGCCGAGGATCGCAAGGTCGTCCGTGGAGGGGCCACCGATCGACAGGGAAGCGATGTCCGACTCCACGACGCGAGTCGCCACAGGCTTGGCGGCTACTGCACCATCACCCCAGGTCGGGTCCGTGCCGGCGCTGGAGGCCGTGTCCGGCCCGACCGACGCCCTCCTGGAGCGGTTCCTGGCCGACCGCGTCGGCGAGCTGACCGAGCTTGACCCGGCCCTCAAGGTCGTCGGCACCGAGATCGCCAGCTTCGTCGCGGCCAGCGGCAAGCGCCTGCGCCCCGCGTTCGTCTACTGGGGTCACCGTGCCACCGGGGCCGCCCACGATGACGGCGTGCTGGTCCCGGCGGCGGCGGTGGAGCTGCTGCACACCTTCGCGCTGATCCACGATGACATCATGGATCGCTCCCCGGAGCGGCGAGGGCGTCCCGCCGTGCACGAGGCTCTGCGTGCTGCCCACGCCGACGACGGGCTGCGTGGTGACGCCCCCTGGTTCGGTGTCGGCGGTGCGATCCTGGCCGGCGACCTGGCGTTCGTCTGGGCTGATCAGCTCATCGACAGCGCGGATCTGCCAGCGGCAGCGCTCGATCGCGCCCGCCGGGTGTTCACCGCATTGCGCGTCGAGGTCATGGCCGGCCAGTACCTCGACCTGCGACTGGCCGGCCTGCGCAGCGCCTCCGAGGAGGAATCGCGGCGCGTGGCGCTGCTCAAGTCCGGGCGTTACACCGTGACCCGCCCGTTGCAGCTGGGAGCGGCCATCGCCGGTGAGGACGTGGAGCTGAACCGGGTGCTCTGTGGCTACGGCGACGCGGTCGGGCTGGCGTTCCAGCTCCGCGACGACGTCTTGAGTTTGTTCGGGGACCCCACGGCCACCGGCAAGGGCGCCATGGAGGATTTGCGGGAGGGCAAGCGCACGTTGCTCATCCTGCAGGCGTTCGCACGGTGCAACGCCGCTGACCGGGTGGCGTTGGAGCGCACGCTGGGCAACCCCGGGCTGGACGCCGCCGACGCCGACCGCGCACGCTCGGTCATCGTCGGCTGCGGCGCGCTCGACGCCGTCGAGCGGGTCGTGTCCGAACAGCACGACCGCGCCTGCCTCGCCCTCGACCGCGTCGTCCAGCCGGCGCGAGACGCGTTGGAACAGCTGGCAGGCTTCGCCGCCTTCCGGTCGGTGTAGTGGCCAACCGCGTCGTCGTGGTCGGCGCTGGCCTCGGTGGACTGGCCGCGGCGATCCGACTGGCGAACGCAGGCTGCCAGGTTGCGCTGCTGGAACGAGAGCAGCGGCCGGGGGGCAGGGCGGGCCGCCTCGAACAAGCCGATTTCTGCTTCGACACCGGGCCGTCGGTGCTGACGATGCCCTCGTTGCTGGCGGAGCTGTATGCCCAGGCCGGCGAGTCCTTGGCCGACCACCTGAGCCTGACCCGCCTGGATCCGGCGTACCGGGCGGTGTTCCACGACGGGTCGGTACTGCACATCCGCGGCGATGCCGAGGCCATGTCCCGCGAGATCGCCGCGGTCTGCGGGCCGGCCGAAGCGGTCCGCTTCGAGCGGTTCGCCGCGCACCTGGCCGCTCTGTACCGGGCCGAGTACGCGACGTTCATCGACGCCAACTTTGATTCGCCCTTGGACCTGGTCCGGCCCCTGCAGCTGGCGCGGCTTCTGCGGCTGGGTGGGTTCCGTCGCATGATGCCGTTGGTTTCGTCATTTCTGACCGACTGGCGCTTGGTGCGCCTGTTCACGTTCCAAGCGATGTACGCCGGCATGAGCCCCTACCAGGCGCTCGGGATCTACGCCGTCATCGCCTACATGGACGCCATCGCCGGGGTGTACTTCCCCACCGGCGGCATCCACGCGGTCAGCCAGGGGCTGGCGGATCTGGCCGTGCGCTGCGGGGTCGAGCTGCGCCTCGGCACCACCGTGGAGTGCGTCGAGACGGTGTCCGGTCGTGCCGTTGGCGTGCGCCTGGAGGGCGGCGAGCGGGTGGCCGGCGATGTCGTGGTGCTCAACCCCGACCTGCCGGTGGCCTACCGCGACCTGTTGCCACCGGAGGCCACGCCGCGCCGGGTACGCCGGCTGCGATACTCGCCGTCATGCGTGGTCGTGCACCTCGGCCAGGAGCGCAAGCTCGAAGGGGCGGCGCACCACAACATCCACTTCGCGCGGGACTACGCCGCGTCGTTCGATGACATCCTTGCCGGCCGCCTGCAGCGCGATGCCTCGTGGTTCTTCACTGTGCCGACCATCACCGACCCGCGGATGGCCCCGGCCGGCGGCGACGTCGGCTTCTACCTGCTGCCGACCCCCAACCTCGTCGGCAACGCCTTGAACTGGGACGCCCAGGCACCCCGGGAGCTGGCGCAGGCGCAACGCCGCCTGCAGGCCGCCGGCTACGGCGACGTCGCCGCCCACACCATCGTCAGCTCGGTCGTCACCCCCGCCGACTGGGCGCGGCAGGGGATGGCCGCCGGCACGCCATTCGCCGCCAGTCACCATCTCGCCCAGACCGGCCCGTTCCGGCCCAGCAACCGGGCGCCCAAGCTGGACGGGGTGGTGTTCACCGGGTCGAGCACCACGCCCGGAGTTGGCGTGCCCATGGTCCTGATCTCGGGCAAGCTGGCCGCCGAACGCGTCCTCCAGCAGCTGGATCCCGACGCAGCGGTGATGCGATGACCGGCTACGCGCACCCCCCGCCCTCCTCGCGGATCGTCGCCGACGGGCTGGCGGGGCACGCCGGGGGACCCGTCGACCTGGCCACCAGCTACGAGCTGTGCCGCCGTCTGCACGCCGCGCACGGGCGCACCTATTACTTCGCCACCCGGTTCCTGCCGGCCGAACGCCGCCATCACGTCCACGCGCTCTACGGCTTCGCGCGCTACGCCGACGACCTGGTCGACCATCTGGACCTGTCGTGGACGCCGGCCCAGCGCCGCGCCGCGTTCGAGCGCTGGTCCACGCAGTTCCTCACCGCCCTGGACACCGGCTCGCCGACGAGTCCTCAAGTCGCGACAGCGGTAGGACAACAGGTGACCGGCGACCCGGTGCTGCCCGCCGTGCTGCACACGGTGCGCGTGCTCGGGATCGACCGCGAGGACCTGGGGGCCTTCCTGCGGTCGATGGCGATGGACCTGACCGTCACCCGCTATCGCACCTACGACGACCTCGGCGAGTACGTCCACGGGTCCGCGGCGGTGATCGGCGCGATGATGCTGCCGGTACTCGGCCCGACCCATCCCGACGCCCGCGCCCGCGCCATGGATCTGGGCATCGCCTTCCAGCTGACCAACTTCCTGCGCGACATCAGCGAGGACTGGGACCGGGGGCGCATCTACCTGCCACTGGAAGACCTCGAGCGTTTCGAGGTCGGCGAGTCGGACTTCCAAGCCCGCCACGTGACCGCCGGGTTTCGCCGCCTGCTGGCGTTCGAGGTGGCGCGCACCCGCGCGCTGTACCGGCGCGCCGAACAAGGATGGACGATGCTGGAACCGGCCAGCCGGACGGGTATCCGCATCGCACACCGTTGCTATGCGGAGATCCTGGACCGCCTCGAGGTCGCCGACTACCAGGTGTTCCACGTGCGAGCGGCAGTGCCGACCCACCGCAAGCTGGCCATCGCCGCCAGCGAGCTGACGCGTAGACGTGCTCGCCAGGCTGCCTCGCCGCCGACTTAGGGCGGCGGCGCTGCCATGGCCTTGCGGGTCGCCGCGGTGACACCGGGGCCGTCGAGGCCAAGATCGGTCAGGATGCGCTGGGGTTTGGCCTGCGGGATGTAGCGGTCAGGCGTACCGAGCACCAGGAAACGCGGCGCGTCCTGCGTCTCGTCCAGCCCCGCCACCGCGTCCCGCAGGTACGCGCCCGCCCCACCGATGCGCGTGCCGTCCTCGACCGTGACGACCAGCGGGTAACCGGCGGCGTCGTGCAACATCGCCGGGTCGGCGGGCTTGACCACCCGGACGTCCCAGACCGCGGCCGAGATGCCCTCGGCGGCCAGCTGGTCCGCCGCCTCCTCGGCGGCCTCCAGCAGCTTGCCCACCGCCAGCAAGCACACATCGGTGCCCGCTCGCACCTTGCGGGCCGCCAGCCCTTGGCCGACCTGGTCCGGCCTGGCGTCGCGGGCGACGCCCTTGGGGAAGCGGACGACGGCGGGGCCGTCGAGCACCACTGCATCGCCGAGCATCCGCGACAGCTCCTGAGCCGAGGAGGGCGCGAACACCGTCATGCCGGGAACCTTGAGGCACAGGGCCATGTCGAGCACACCGTGGTGTGAAGCGCCGTCGTCACCCGTGATGCCGGCGCGGTCCAGCGCGAAGGTGACCGGCTGGCCGTGGAGGCCGACATCGAGGTTGGCCTGGTCGAACGCGCGGGTGAAGAACGTCGAGTAGATGGCGACCACTGGCCGCAGGCCGCCCATGGCCATGCCGGCCGCGGAGGTGACCGCGTGCTGCTCGGCGATGCCGACGTCGAGCACCCTGCCGGGATGGCGTTCCTGCATCGGCAGCAGGCCGGTCGAACCGGGCATGGCGGCGGTGATGGCGATGAGCTCGGGATGCCGGTCGGCGAGGGTGACCATGGCGTCGCTGAATACCTGCGTATAGGTCTGGGCGCCTCCGGGGCTGCTGGCCTTGCCCGTGACCGGGTCAAAGGCAGAGACGTCGTGCAGGCACTTCTCGACGTCGGTCTCGGCCGGTGCGTAACCTCTGCCCTTCTGCGTCAGCACGTGGACCACAACGGGACCGTCATAGGTGGCGGCGTGGCGCAGCGCCTGCTCCAACTTGCCGACGTCGTGACCGTCGATGGGCCCGGTGTAGCGCACCCCCAGCGCCTCGAAGAAGGTCGGCGGCTCCTCGAAGGCTTCGCGCAGCGCCGCCTTGGTGCCGCGCATCCAAGACCTCGTCATCCCGCCCAGGACACCCGGAAGGCGGCGCGCCCGGCGCTCCCACCGCTTGCTGGCCGACACGTATGAGGGGTTCAGCCGTAGCATCGCCAGGCTCTCGCCGAGGCGCGACACCGTCGGGGCGTAGGAACGTCCGTTGTCGTTCAGGACGATGAGCACCCGCTGCCCGCTGTGGCCGAGGTTGTTGAGCGCCTCGTAGGCCATGCCGCCGGTCATCGCCCCGTCGCCGATGACCGCCACCACCCGACGGTCGATGCCCTGCGTGGAGAAGGCGGTGGCCAGGCCGTGCGCGTAGGACAGGGCCGTGGAGGCGTGGCTGTTCTCGATCCAGTCGTGCTCGGACTCGGCCCGCGACGGGTAGCCGGACAGCCCGTCGGCCTGCTTGAGTTGAGCGAATCCCTCGCGGCGCCCGGTCACGATCTTGTGGACGTAAGACTGATGACCGGTATCCCACAGCAGGACGTCGTCGGGCGAGTCGAAGACCCGGTGAAGGGCGAAGGTCAGCTCGACGGCCCCCAGATTGGAGCCGAGATGACCGCCGCCACGCGCCACTGACTCCACGATGAACGAGCGGACCTCGGTAGCCAGCGCCGTCAAGCTTCGGTGGTCGAGCGCCCGCAGGTCGCTCGGGCCGTGGATCCGCTCCAGGAGCATGGACGTGCCTTCGTGGTTGCGATTGCCGTTCATGCCAACCTATCCCTTCGGCCATCTGCCGGTCACTGCGCCATCGGACACGCGCCGCAGTAGGTTCGGCCGCCCGCAATCGGAGCCATGAGATGCACCAGAAGACGAGCCCCCCAGGATGAGCCGTGACGATGCGGTCGACCGGACGGCTGCGCGCAAGCGCGACCACCTGCGCATCGCCCTGGAGGAACCGGTCGGCTTTGCGTCGCTGACCACGGGGTTGGAGGTCGTGCGTGTACGCCCGCGCGCCCTGCCCGAACGCGACCTGCAAGCCGTGGACCTGTCACTACGCGTCTGGGACCGGGTGTTGGCGGCGCCGATCCTGATCTCCTGCATGACGGGGGGCGTGACCGAGGCCGGCCGGATCAACCGGGCGCTGGCCGAAGCCGCGCAGGTCCACGGTGTGGCGCTGGGGCTGGGGTCGGGGCGGGCCGTGCTGGAAGGCGGCGCGGCCGAGAGCTTCGCGGTGCGCGCGGTCGCCCCCGACGTGCTGCTGCTGGCCAATCTGGGCGTGATGCAGCTCCACCAGCACAACTCGGCGGCCTGCCGCCGGCTGGTGGAGCTATGCCAGGCCGATGTGCTGGTGCTGCACTGCAACGCGGTGCAGGAGGCGATGCAGCCAGGCGGTGACACGGCGTTCGGCGGCTTGCTGGCCCTGATCGCCGGCCTGTGCGAGGCGCTGGACGTTCCCGTGGTCGTCAAAGAGGTCGGCTTCGGGTTGTCGGGCCGGGACGTGACCCGACTGGCACAGGCCGGCGTGGCCGGCGTCGATGTCGCCGGTGCGGGCGGGACCAACTGGGCCCTGATCGAGGGCCGCAGGGACACGCGGGCGGGTGCTGTGGCCGCGGCCTTCGCCGACTGGGGACTGCCGACCGCCGAGGCCATTCGCCAGGCCAGGCGAGCCTTGGACGAGGCCGGGGCGCGGGATGTCGTCCTCATCGGCTCGGGCGGGCTGCGGAACGGGGTCGACGCGCTCAAGGCCTGCTGTCTCGGGGCCGATCTGGCCGCGGTGGCGCGCGGGCTGCTGCCGGCCGCGGCCCAGGGGCCCGACGTCGCCACGGAGGCCGTGGGCATCCTCTGCGAGCAGCTGCGGGTCGGGGCGTGGGCGGCGGGCGCCGGCAGCATCACCGATCTGGGTCCGGCGCTGCTGGCCTAACCCATGCGCCTACCCCACCACACCCACCACATCAGACCCTGGCTGATCATCGCGAACCCGAACAGCAGATCTTCCAGCGGCATGCCCCCCGCCCGGAAGATCGCCAGCGGCGGGCACCCCAACCGCAGACCGCTGAACTGCGCCTCGGCGTAGGTCACCACCGGGCGGCAGGTGAGCCAGCCGTCCACCAGCACCTGGAAGAACCCGACGATGGCCATCGCGATCCAGAAGCGGCGGTCGCGAAACACCCCGGTATGCAGCAGCCGTTCCAGCACGAGGGTGAGGGTCAGCGCGACGAGGCAGAACAAGGTGTAGCCGAAGGTCATCGGCCGACCCGGTCCGCACGCCGGATCGACGCGCGCCGCGGCCGTGCGCTGCCGCCCTGCAGGGTGACGCGAACGGCCTCGTAGGCCATGATCCCGCACAGCGGCACCACACCGAAGAACAGGTACTCCTCGATCGGCAAGCCCAGCAGCCGCAATCCTGTGACGCTGGCGGGCTGGTAGCCCCAGTGGCCGAGGCGGGCGCCCAGCAGGTCCCAGCCCACGAAGACCAGGCCGGTACAGCCAAGGGCGCGTGCCAGCCGGCCTAGCTGCCGGTAGACGCGGACGCCCAGCAGCAGCTCCAGGGGCGCGGTCACGAGGAGGCACAAGATGAGCAGCGCGAGGTACTCGAAACGACCCATGGACTGGAGTCTGCCATCCGGTCCGGGTGGGCCGCCGTTGTCAGGACATTACAAAGAGTGTCGTCAATATCGCACCTAGTGCTTTTCCTCCGGGCGATACTGTGCTACACCAACAATGTCAGCAAGAGGCCGATCGACTCTCCTGCGAAAGCGAAGAGGCTTGCCGGCCTACAACGCCCCCGCACGGCACTGCTCGACTGCGCGAAGGTAACGGGATGTCGTCTGACGCTACTGTGTGTTATCAGATCAACGCACTCGGTATGACGTCGGCGGCCTTCGCGCTGATCGGCTCCCCGAGCTGGGCGCGCACGCTCACCCCTGGTCTCGTCCAGCAGCACAGCAATGGCTGCTTGCATCCCCCCGGCTCAACGGAAGGTAGCAAGCCATGAAGAAGTACTCGCCCCGTCTGCTGGCCGCATTGACCGCTGTGTCCGCGGTGATGAGCGCTGGCGCCGCCACCAAGTCCGGCTGGTAGCCAGCGGATCGCTCCGGCGACACGAAGGGAGAAGACCATGAAGAAGCTGTCACCGCACCTGTTCGCAGTGCTGACTGCGGTATCCGCGCTGATGAGTGCTGGCGCCGCCACCAAGTCGGGCTGGTAATCGTTGATGTTCGGCTCATGTGGAGTGGGAGGAGGACGCCGTGAAGTTGACCAAGTCAGGTTGGTAGTTCCTGGTGGTTGGAGTTCGTGTGGACTGGGAGGAGGACGCCGCCGTGAAGTTGACCAAGTCAGGTTGGTAGTTCGGATGTTTGTGCTACCGAGGGAACCGAAGATGCAGGAGTTTCCGCCCCGCCTGCCTACGGGCATCGGGGGCGCCGGCCCTGCGTGGCGCTCGTGGCACCACCAGAATCGTCCGGAGCGACACGCCCGCTCCATCTGTACGGCTCTACGCGGCGGAGCCCTGGGCCACGGTAGGCGCGCTACCTGACCGCATCATTGGGTGGGCAACACCCCAGCGTTCTGTCACGATAGCCAGGACGTGACCAGCCAGCCCCCCGCAGCAGCTGATTCCCCGCCTCCCTCGGTTGCGGCCATCCGTGCGTACGTGCTGCTGCTTGTGTTGGCGGTGGTGCTGTTGGCACCCAGCGGTATCACCATGGCCGTCGAACGTGCGGCGGAAGCGATCCTCTGGGTGATTTTCCTCGCGGCGGTGAACCTTGTCGCCATCCCGATCCTGCCCCGGGTTGATGTCGAGGCGAGTCTGGGTAGTCCAGTAACCATCGCCTCAGCGGTGCTCTTCGACCCCCCTCTAGCGGCGCTGCTGAATGTGATCGGCTTCACGAATGAGCGGGAGTTCCAGCATGGAACCTCTGCCTGGGCGATCGTCTTCAACCGCTCGCAGAATGGTCTGGCGGCTGCCGCCGCTTCGTGGTGCGCCGCTGTTCAACCCTGGGGGCTGATCGCCGGTACCGCCATCGCGGCCGTCGTCTACAACGTGATCAACACGGTGGCCGTCGGAATCTGGGTCAACCTGCGAGGCAGGGCGGGCCTGCGGGGCGCGACCCGTGCGGTTTCCAACCCGTTCCCTCGCTTCGCCGTTGACTACGGTCTGGTCGCCCTGCTGGCCGTCGCGATTGTGCTGTTCTACGTGGAGGTTGCTCCCTGGGCAGTGGTCTTGCTGGTCGCTCCGGGCTATCTCGGCTACAGCGCGATGCGCTCGGCGCGCGTGGCCGAGGACCGCGCGGAGGAGCTAGCAGCCCGCGTCCGTGACCTGGAGATCCTCAACGCGCTGAGCGTCGAGCTGCTGTCCACCCGTCGTGCCGACGACGTAACCGCCATCGCCAGCTCCGAGCTGGCGCGCGCCCTCGACTTTCACGAGGTCGAGGTGTCGCTGGCCGGCACCGTTGCGTCGCACCTGCGGGCGATCAAGGTACCCGGCGTGGAACCGGCAGTCATCGGGGTACCCACCGACCTTCCCGACCGATCGCTCGCCGTGGTGGAGGCGGCCGCGGCGCTGCTCGGCATGGCGCTGCAACGCCTCGAGCTGGAGTCCGCGGTGGCTGCGGGCCAGCGCGCTCGTGTGGCGCTGTCAGGACAGATCCTGGAGGAGGGCACTCGCGAGCGCAGCCGCATCGGCCTAGAGATCCACGACGAGGTGCTGCCGTATCTGGCTGCCGCCGAGATCCAGGCCGACAATGTCCGGTCCGCGATGATCGGCGGTGACGCCGACCGTGCCGATCGGCTGGTCTCGCTGACTCGGGATGCCGTGGCTGGAGGCGTGGTTCGGCTGCGCGAAGTGCTCGAGGCGCTCCGCCGGCAGGTGGTGGTCCCCGGTGGCCTGCGCCAGGGGTTGAACGAGACGTTGGACGAGCTGGGACTGACCACCGGCATCCAGCACAACCTCGTGACGCCAGAACCGATGCCCGAGCTGCCGCTGGCCGTGGAGATCATCGTCTTGGAGCTGGTGCGTGGTTGCCTCACCAACGTTGCCCGGCACGCCAACGCGACGTACGTTGAAGTGCGCATCGAGGCCAAACAGGACGTTCTGGTAGCAAAGGTGTGTGACAATGGGCAAGGCTTCGATCCGCAGCGCGTGCCGGCCGGCCATCACGGCCTGCAGCTCATGGCGCAACGTATCGAGCTGGCACGCGGTAGGTTCGCCGTCGACAGCGCGCCGGGCTCAGGCACGCGCGTGGTCCTGGAGGTACCCCTGTGAGTGAGCTACGGACCGCACTGGACACGACCCCGGCCCCGGACGCGACCCGCATCAGCGAACGCCCAGTGATCCGTGTGGTCATTGCCGAGGATCACGGTGTGGTGGCGGACGGCGTCGCCACGATGCTGTCGTTCGAAGACGACATGGAGGTCATCGCCATCGTCACCTCGGGCGAGGATCTCATCGAGAAGGCCACGCAGGAGATTCCCGACGTCGCGCTCGTCGACGTCAACCTCATCGGGATGGACGGACTGTCCGCCGTGCGCGAGATTGGCGCCAAAGGCCTGCCGACCCGAACGCTGGCCCTGACCATGTTCACCGATCACGACACTGTGACGCGTGCCGTGGCGGCAGGAGTAGCGGGCTACCTGCCCAAGAACGTGCGGCGTGAAGAGTTGGTGCAGGCCGTCCGCGCTGTGGCCTCCGGCAAGGGGTTCCTGCATCCCGATGTCACGCGTCCGTTCCTGGAGCGCGTGGGACCGCTGGCGATGCACGCCGGACTGCAGCCCCTGTCACGACGCGAACAAGAAGTGCTCGAGGAGCTGGCTACGGGCAAGTCGACCCACGAGATCGCCGAGAGCCTCGGCTTGGGTGACGAAACCGTCAAGAGCCACCTGTCACGGATCTATCACAAACTCAAGGCCACCGACCGCGTGCAGGCTGTGGTCATCGCGATGCGCCACGGCCTGGTCCGCTGACGCGGGTCCGCTGACGCGTTTCGAACATCGCCGCCAGCTGAGCCGGGCTGGATCGCCAGCGCACCGGTGATGACATGAAAAAGGACACCGTCTGCGGGGGGAGGGGGCGGGAACCCGCCCCCCGCATGGTGCCTCGAAGTACGGAGAATGTTCCCCTCGATCCGGGATCCTGAACCTCGATCACCGGATTTTTTCGCTGCCAGCCCGGAGGGGGCGGGGGGACGCAGCGAAGGGGTCGCCTGGCCGAGCGCCGGCGGCTGGATCACCGGCGCCGCAACACGACATTGGCCGCCCCGAGGCCACACATCCCGTGGACCCCGCCGCCGGGTGGGGTGGACGACGAGCACAGGTAGAGGCTGCGGTCGGGGGTGCTGTATGGAGGCCACCGCGGCGTCGGCCGGGTGAACAGCTGACCGAAGTCAGAGATACCGCCATTGATGTCGCCGCCAATGTAGTTGGCGTCGTGCGCTTCGACCTCGGCCGAGTTCATGCTGGAGCGGGCCAAGACCCGGTCGCCGAAGCCGGGAGCGAAGCGCTCGAGCTGCGCCTCGATGGCCATGGTCATGTCGACCGTCGAGCCGTTGGGAACGTGGCAGTACGCCCACAGCGTGTGGCCGCCGGCCGCCCGGGTGTGGTCGAACAGACTCGCCTGCACCGTGAGGACGAAGGGACGGGCGTGGTGGCCGCCGCGCGACATCATGCGCTCGGAGGCGGCGACCTCCGGCAGCGTCGCGCCGAGGTGCACCGTGCCCGCGCGAGCGCACTCGGGAGCAGTCCAGGGCACCGGGCCATCCAGCGCCCAATCCACCTTGAACACTCCAGGCCCGTACCGGTAACGCCCAAGCCGGCGGCGGTAGGCCGCCGGGAGCCGTGCACCGGCGATCCTCAGCAGCTGCCGTGGAGTCACGTCGAGCACGACCGCTGTCGATGGGGGCAGCTGCGCCAGATCGTCGACCCGGCAACCGGTCACGATGTCGCCACCGAGCTCGCGCAGGTGGGTGGCCAACGCCTCGGACAGCCGTTGCGATCCGCCGCGAACGATCGGCCAGCCGTAGGCATGGGCCAGCGTCGTCAAGAGCAAGCCGAAGGCAGCGGTCGGTGGCCGCTCCAACGCCATCAGGGCGTGCGCCGCCACTCCGCCGAACAGCGCCTGCGCGCGCGGACCGTCGAAGCGCGCTCGCGCCAATGCCAGCGCCGAGCGCATCGCCGGCAACCCGAAACGAGCCATCACGATGGGATGGCGGGGCGGCACGGGGGTGGCGGCCAGGAAGCTGTCGACGATCTTGTCGGCATCGTTGACGAAGGGAGCGAACAGCCGCCGCCAGGCTGGCGCATCCTTGCCGATCGACCCGGGCATGTCGTCCAGGTCCCGTTCCAGGATCGCGGCCGTGCCGTCGTCGAAGGGATGCGCCAGCGGTGCCGGCGGCTGCACCAGCTCGACGCCGAGGCGTTCGAGCGGCACGCTCCGGAAGAACGGGGAAGCGACGGCGAGCGGATGCACCGTCGAGCAGATGTCATGGATGAAGCCCGGCTTGGTCAGCTCCCCCGAGCGTGCTCCGCCGCCGATCGTGTCGGCAGCCTCGACCAGCAGCACCGAGCGCCCGCGGCGGGCGAGGTGGATGGCGGCGGCCAAGCCGTTGGGACCGGCGCCGACGACGACCGCGTCGTACCGGTCGGAGCCGGCCTTGTCCCGCACGCCATTGACGTCCACGCCCGCAGCGTATGGCGGTCGGGCGGCCGGCGCCGCATCCGCATGTTGGCTCGCTGCGCACAGGCGCGGCTACGCTGCCATCGATGCAGAGGACGGTCCGTGAGCTGTTGGCGACAGGGCAACCGTCGTTCTCGTTCGAGTTCTTCCCGCCTAAGACCGACGACGGCTGGAACCAGCTGTGGCGAGCGATCCGTGAGCTGGAGCCGCTGCAGCCGGCGTTCGTGGACGTCACCTACGGCGCCGGTGGGACCACCCGGGACCGGACGGTGGAGGTGGTGCGGCGCATCGCGGAGGAGACCTCACTGACGGTGGTGGCGCACCTGACGTGCGTGTCGGCGACCAAGGCCGAGATCCGCGAGGTCGTCGACGAGCTGGGCGCGGCAGGGATCCGCAACATCCTCGCCCTGCGCGGTGACATGCCCGGCGACCCTTCGGCGGCGTTCCGGCCGACGCCCGGTGGTCTGGACTACGCCGAGGACCTGGTGCGCTTGCTGAAAGCTTCCGGCGACTTCTGTGTCGGCGTGGCGGCATTCCCGGAGAAGCATCGTGAGGCGCCTGACATCGACACCGATGCCAAGTTCTTGGCGCAGAAGTGCGCCGCTGGCGCCGACTTCGCCGTCACGCAGCTGTTCTTCCATGTCATCGACTACGTCGCCTTGGTGGAGCGGCTGCGTCGGTTGGGCTGCGACGTGCCCGTTATTCCCGGGGTCATGCCGGTGACGAATGTGCGGCAGATCCTGAGCATCAGCAAGCTGTCGGGTGCCGCCTTCCCGCCCGATGTCGCGCAGCGCCTGCAGGCCGTGGAGGACGATCCAGACGCGGTGCGGGCGATCGGCGTCGAGGTCGCGACGCAGCTATGCCGCCAACTGCTCGCGGCTGGCGCGCCGGGCATCCACTTCTACACCCTCAACCGGTCGACGGCGACGCGGGAGATCTACGAGTCGCTGCACGCGGACCTGGCCTGACGGCTGACCCCCTGCGGGCCTGGACGTCGTCGGCGTGCCGGTAGCCTACCGGGATGGACTCGCCGAGGGTGTTGGTAGCTGACTCGCTGTCGCAGGCGGGGGTGTCGGCGCTCGCCGCCCACTTCCACGTGGATGTGCACCCCGGCATGACCCGACCGCAGCTGCTGGAGGCCATTGGCGACTACGACGCGATCGTCGTGCGATCGGCGACCCAAGTCGACGCGGAGGTCATCGCCGCCGCCGACCGCCTCAAGGTCATCGCCCGCGCCGGCATCGGCTTGGACAACGTCGACGTGCGAGCCGCCACCGCGCGTGGCGTCATCGTCTGCAACGCCCCGCAGTCCAACGTCATCAGCGCCGCCGAACACACCATGGCCCTGCTGCTGTCGCTGGCTCGCAGCGTTCCGCAGGCCGACCGCAGCCTGCGCGCAGGCGAATGGCGGCGCAGTGAGTTCGAAGGCGTCGAGCTGTACGGCAAGGTGCTGGGCATCCTCGGTCTCGGTCGCGTCGGCACGCTGGTGGCGCAACGCTGCAGCGCGCTGGGGATGCGGCTGGTCGCCTACGACCCATATGTGACCGTCGAACGTGCGCACCGTATGGGCGTCGAGCTGGTGGAGACGGTGCCGGAGCTGTGCGCCCTGGCGGACGTGTTGACCGTGCATCTGCCGAAGACACCGGAGACCGTCGGCATCGTCGGGCTGGATGAGCTGCGCTCGATGAAGCCGACCGCCCGCGTGGTCAACACCGCCCGTGGGGGCATCATCGACGAGGAGGCGCTGTACGTGGCGGTGGCCGACGGCTGGATCGCCGGCGCAGCGCTCGACGTGTTCGCCCACGAGCCGATGACCGACTCCAAGTTGTTCGGCCTTGACAACGTCGTCGTGACGCCGCACCTCGGCGCATCGACGACTGAGGCGCAGGACAAGGCGGGCACGATGGTCGCCGAGGCGGTGGTGCTCGCGCTGCATGGCGAGTTCGTGCCCTCGGCGGTCAACGTCGCCGTGGGAGCCGCGATCCCCGAGGCCGTCAAGCCGTTTATGCCGCTGGCCGAGAAGCTGGGCCGGCTGTTTACGGCCTTGGGGTCGGGCGGCGTGGACGAGGTGACCGTCGAGTACGTCGGGCGGATCGCGGACGAGGACTGCCAGGCGCTGACGCTGTCGGCACTGCGCGGGCTGCTCTCCGGTGTCGTCCACGAGCCGGTCACGTTCGTCAACGCACCGTTGCTCGCCGAGGAGCGGGGGCTGCGCGTGTCGACCCTGACGTCTCGCGTGACCCGTGACTATGTGTCCGTGATGCGGCTGTGCAGCGGCGACCTGCGGGTCAGCGGGACGTTGGTGGGTCCCGCCAACCGGGAGCGCCTCGTCGAGGTCTTGGGCTTCGACGTGGACATGGAGCCCAGCGACCACATGGTCTTCTTCCGCTACGCCGACCGGCCAGGCATTGTTGGGATCATCGGCAAGGTGTTGGGCGACGCCGACGTCAACATCGCCACCATGCAGGTGGGGCGGCAACAGGCCGGCGGCGACGCGCTCATCGCCATGGCCGTCGACAGCGCCATCCCCGCCGACGTCGTGGCCCACATCGCCGACGTCATCGGCGCCACCGACGCTCGCGCACTGGACCTGCCATGACTCCCAAGATCGCCGTCGCTCCGGAGGGGACACGGGAGTGGATCTGCGACGCGGTGCGAGCGGGCGGCGCCGAGGTCGTCGCGCCGGCACAAGCGCAGGCCCTGGTCTGGACCGACGCCGGCTACGACGACGGCGGGTCGAGCGGCCCCGAGGGTCTCAAGGCGCTGGTGCACAAGCATCCGCAGCTGGACTGGGTGCAGCTGCCCTGGGCGGGCGTCGAGCCGTACGCCACGGCCGGGGTGTTCGACGACAAGCGCCGCTGGACGTGCGGCAAAGGCGTGTACGCCAAGCCCGTCGCCGAGCACGCCCTCGCCTTGGCGCTGGCGGGTCTGCGCGACCTGAAGCGGTTCGCCACCATGCAGTCGTGGGGTGAACAAGCCGGGATCAGCCTCGCTGGAGGCAAGGCGACGATCTTCGGTGGAGGCGGGATCGCCGGAGAGCTCATCGCATTGCTGGTGCCGTTCCAGGCCGAGATCACCGTCGTCCGTCGCCATCCCCAGGACATGGACGGCGTGAAGCGGGTGCTGGGCTATGACACCCGCTACGAGGCGCTGCGGGGTGCCGACGTCGTGTTCGTGGCGTGTGCGCTGACGCCCGAGACCACCGGGCTCATCTCGTCGATCGAGCTGGAGCTGATGGAGCCGCACGCGTGGTTGGTCAACGTCGCGCGCGGCCAACACGTCCTGACCGAGGACCTGGTGCTGGCGTTGCGCGACGACACCATCGGCGGGGCGGCGTTGGACGTCACGGACCCCGAGCCACTCCCCGACGGCCATCCCTTGTGGGAGCTGCCCAACTGTTTCATCACGCCGCACACCGCCAACACCGAGGACATGGCCCGGCCGCTGCTGGGGGAGCGGATCACCGCCAACGTGCGGCGTTACGCCGCCGGGCAGGAGCTGATCGGCCTCGTCGACCCCTCGCTGGGCTACTGAGCAGGATGGGGCCGGCACGCTGCCGGCGCCACGGCCGGGTGACCGCGGCGCCGGCAGGGCGTCAGCGCAGGTGCAGCAGCTGGATCTCGTAGACCGAGTTGCCGAATGTCACGTCGTCGTCGCCTTCGATCGGCGAGAAGTCGTAGACCACCTGGCCGCCGGCATCGCGGTAGCGGCCGCTGCCGCCGGTGACCGGGATCGTGTCGGGAAGCGGGTCAGCGAAGGTGTAGGCCTCGGCCAGAGCAATGTCGCCGCGGCTGTCGAACATGAACATCCGTGAGCACAGGTAGCTGATGTCCTGCGGCTCCTGACCCGCCGTCACCACCGTGCACTCCGCGACCAGGGTGCCGAGCTGCTCGCCCCGGGGCCTCGGCCCGTCAGGGTCGCTGCGGTCGAGGTCGAACAGCCGCTCGCGGTACACGAAGCGGTCACCGGGGCTGAAAATAACGGCCCTGGGGTTCTGTTCTAGCTGCCCGCGCACCGCGCCGGCAGGGAATGTCGCGTTGTGCACGTTGACGTAGTAGCCGGCGGGGTCAGCGGCGATCTCGGCGAGCAGCTCGCTGGTGACACCCTCCGTCACGCAGTCTTGGGCCCTGCCGTCCTCGTCGAGTTCGTTGTGGCCGTTGGACCGGGCGCGCAGCAAGGCCGTCCCTGGCTCCTGGAAGGGTGGCAATGGCTCGTCTCCGGCGAACACCCTGCCGTCGGCGGTGATCAACGAGATCTCGTCGAGTTCCTGTTGCCCGAACAGCCGAATGGTCTCACGCGCCCTGCCGTGGTCTTGGGCTTCGTCCAGCGCTTGGGAGAACGGTGCCGGCCCACCTTGCGGACGGCTCCCACCCTTCACGGCTGAGCCAAGTCAGGCGCTGCTGGCCAGCGCGGCGCCGCCCGTCAGCAGCGTCAGGAGTAACACCAGCGCGACAGCAAGGCTTCTCTTGGATTGCATGGTCATCGCCCCTTCTCGGATGGACCAGTCGGTCCCAACGGATGCCCGTCGCACCCGGCGAGAGGAGTCTGCAATGCGATCAACCCCCTAACAAGGCGATGTTCCAGGCGCCCGACGGTCTCGACAGAGCCCCGGATGGTCGCCTTGGTCACCTGTGGAGGTGAATCAGCGGTCAGGCTCGGCGGTACCGCCGCCGGATGGTGCGGCCAGGCGGCCCTGCAACCCCGGCAGCGGCACCCGGTAGGCGCACAGGTCGCAGTTCATGCGAACGTCACCATGGATGGCTT
>JALZLC010000240.1 GCA_030858885.1 Actinomycetota bacterium | reverse complement strand
GCTCGAGGAGCTGTCGCTGCCGACGCCCGCCAACGACCCGGTCCGGCTGTACCTGTCCGAGATCGGACGGGTGCCCTTGCTCAGCGCAGAGCGGGAGGTCGACCTCGCCAAGCGGGTCGAGGCGGGGCTGGCCGCCACCGCGCTCCTGCGCCGCGACCCCCCACCCTCAGCTGCGTGGCAGGCCTCGCTGCGCCGCCTGGAGCGCGGAGGCCAGCAGGCCAAGCGTCAACTGGTCGAGGCGAACCTGCGTCTAGTCGTGTCCATCGCCAAGCGCTACCTGGGGCGAGGCCTGCTGTTGCTGGACCTCATCCAGGAAGGCAACGTCGGTCTCATCCGAGCGGTCGAGAAGTTCGACTACACCAAGGGCTACAAGTTCTCGACCTACGCGACATGGTGGATCCGTCAGGCCATCACCCGGTCCATCGCCGACCAAGCCCGGACCATTCGCATCCCGGTGCACATGGTCGAGACCATCAACAAGCTGACCCGGGTGCAACGCGAGCTGCTGCAGGAGCTCGGTCGGGAGGCAACGCCCGAGGAGCTTGCTGCGCAGATGGAGCTGGCTGCCGACAAGGTCCGGCTGATCATCAAGGTGTCACAGGAGCCGATCAGCCTGGAAACCCCCGTCGGTGAGGACGAGCACAGCCTCGGGGACATGATCGAGGACTCCGCGGCGGTGGTGCCGATCGACGCCGCCAGTTTCGTCCTCCTGCAAGAGCAGATCGCCGGGGTCCTGCACACCCTGTCGGAACGGGAGCGCCGGTTGATACGGCTTCGCTTCGGCATGGCAGACGGGCAGCCGCACACGTTGGAGGAGGTCGGCGCGGAGTTCGGCGTCACCCGCGAGCGCATCCGCCAGATCGAGTCCAAGACCCTGTCGAAGCTGCGTCATCCTTCGCGCAGTCGCAAGCTCCGCGGCTATCTCGACTCGTAACCCCGCTCAGCCAGGGTGAGGGCCGGCCGGCGGGTGGGGATCAGCCAGGGTGAGGGCCGGCCGTCAGGCCGGCCGGTGGGCGGGGATCAGATCACCGTGGGGTGGTGCCCGACGCCGATTCGTCGTCGCTGTGGATCAGCTCGCTGACCTTGGCGACGCCCTCGTTGGTCTTGCCGCCGATGACCGCACCAGCCCGGTCCTTGGCTTGCCGGGCCTCGGCCTGCAACTGCTGGCCGGCGTCGGAGCCGGCGATTCGCCGCCCGAGGTCTCGCAGCTGCTCGTAGCGCTCCCGACCGGCCTTGGTTCCCAGGACATAGCCGACCGCCAAGCCGGAGATCACGCCCAGATTCATTCTCATACCTTCCAACTCCCGTGGTCTTGCGTGCAGCCAGGTACGTATCCCGCTGGACCGAGCTGCTAACCCTGCCGCCCAGACGGCTGCGGCCCCCGCCGACGTGAACGAGGGCCGCAGGGGGCTCCGGGGGCCGGGCTCGAACCGGCGACATCTCACTTAACAGGCGAGCGCTCTGCCTACTGAGCTACCCCGGAAGGGCATCCGCCTCCAACACGGCCTCGGCGAGGCTCATCACGGCGCGATGCGTGCGGGAGCAACTGTAGCGGACGGTGCAGCAACCGTGCACGTGCTTCGCCGAGCGGATGCTCTGATCTGCCAGCCCGGTAAGGGCAAATGATCTGGCTCGAGGGGGGCCACCGGGTTGTGCCCAGGCGCAAGGAGTTGTCGGTTGTAGCCTCCGCGCTGACCGGGCGCGTAGCTCAGTCGGTCAGAGCAGGGGACTCATAATCCCTTGGTCGCAGGTTCGAGACCTGCCGCGCCCACGACAGCCGGGAGCCCCCTGCACACGACTCGGTGCCGGCGGAAGGGCCAGGTTCCAGGGCCGGAGGGCTTCGGACCGCTACTTTCGTCATGCCCGCTGCACCGTTTGCTCGATGGGAGCTCGTGATGACCGGCCCACCCAGGTGGCGCGGGAGCCGCTGGTTCGGGATGGCCGAGGACGGTACGACCCAGGTGATCCGGGCCGGCGGCTCCGCCCTGGACCGCGTCGAGGAACGACGGTTGCGCGCGGTCCTGTCCTGGCACAGGGGGGAGCGGCAGCGCGGCGTCGTGCACCTCGACTGGCTGTACTTGGTGCTTCCCCTGCTTGGTGTCGCCGCGTCGTTTCTGGTCATCGTCAATCTGCCGCTGGCCGCGTCCGTGCCTGTGCTGGCAGTGGCCCATGGCTTCGTGGTGTCCCGCCGGGTGTCGGACCGCTGGTCTGGTTGGGCGGTCGCTGGTGCCGAACTCGCCAGCGCTTGGGTGGTGTGGCAGGTGGCCGGTGTTGACGCGTTGGCGGTGGTCCTCGTCACCTACGTGGCCGCGTGGAGCGTACTGGCGGTGATCGGTTGGCGCGTCGACATGCTGGTGACCACGACCCATCAGCGCATCCTTCGCACGCGAGGCCTGTTCCTGCTGAAGCGGACGACCCCGGTGCCGTTGGACTCGGTGCGGGCCGCGCCGTTCGTGGGTCCGTTCCTCAACCGGGGCGCGGTCACAGTGGACTCGGTGTCCACCGAGGACCAGCTCCTGCACGACTTCGGGCCCGTCCGCAACCCGTCCGAGGTCTCCGCGTGGGCGTTGCGCGAGCGGGATTGGGCGCTCGGCCGCATCCCCGATCCGACGGAGGCTCGCTTGGACGAGTGAGTTCTGCGACTAGTCTTGCCGGCGAACGACAGAGAGGTGATTCGCAATGTCCGACTTTATGAAGGCAATCCTGTGGGCGGTGTTGATCCTGGTGGTGCTCAGCTTCTTCGATGTGACGGCATTCGAGATCGGCACCATGTTCCGAGATCTGTTCCGGGGCATGCGCGGCCAATGACCGGCTGAAAGCAGGCGAGCGTGAACGGCTACGGCACCGCGACCGTGGTTTCGCAACCTCGGGCCGTGTCGCTACCGATCCCGCCGCCGCACAAGTCAATGCCGTCGCCGCCGGTCAGGGCGTCGTTGCCCGGTCCGCCGTAGACGGTGTCGTTCCCGTCGGCCCCGTACAGCTTGTCGTTGCCGCCGCTGCCGTTCAGGACGTTGGCCGCTGATGAGCCACGCAGCGTATCGGCTCCATCCGAGCCCGTGACATTCTCGATCGTGTCGAGGGTGTCTGCGCCGCCCGCATTGGTGGCCGTCCCCGCGGTCAGGTTCACCGACACCCTAGACTCATAGGTCACCTCGTCCACGCCCCGCCCGCCGCTGGCGATGTCATTGCCCTGACCGAGAAACAGCCGGTCGTTGCCACCGCTGCCGTACACCCGGTCGTCTCCGTCGCCACCGGACAGCTCGTCGTTACCGCCCTTGCCGTCGATCAGGTTGGCGGTGCCGTCGCCGTACAGGTAGTCGTCGTACCGCGAGCCGATGATCCCGTCGATGCCCGACAGCGTGTCGATGCCGGCGTCATCCGACGCGGTTCCCGTCGCAAGGTCCACATAGACCCCCGCGGAGGCGCCGGAGTGATCCACCACGTCGAAACCGGGCCCGCCCAGGATGACATCGTCACCACCACCCCCCACGATGACATCGTCACCGCCCAGCCCGCAGATCGTCTCCGACGACGCCGTGCCGATCAGCACGTCGTTGGCGTCGGTGCCCCGGATGACGCATCGGTCACGGGTGATCTGCGGCCACAAGTAGCTGCTGTTCGCGGTGTTCCAATGCGTTGACAGGTAGTTGCTCCTGGGTGGGGTGCCTGGGTAGTAATAGTCGTCACGGCCGCAGTCCATGATGTAGGCCTGCGATTCCGCACAGCGAAAGATCAGCGAACCACCGCTTTCGAAGTAGGGGCCGCCGTCGTCGTAACACATCAGGTCGTACGCGTCGTAGCAGTGGAATCCGCCAGAAGCATGGGGTGCCGAGTTCTGCACGGCACCGAGGTTGTGACCGATCTCGTGACCCACCACGTAGGCGTCGAAGTAGGCGGTCATGGAGTACGCGTTGGACGTCTGATTGTTGTAGTTGACCGTGGGGTCGGCGGTGTCGTCTTGCCAGACCGTACCTTGGCCGCCATACAGGTATGCGTCGGTGACGTTGTCCACGAAGGCCATGTAGATGCGCCGGCTGGCGTTGTAATCGACCGGGCCTAGTCCCAGGCTCACCTGCTGTTGGAGGCTTTCGACGTAGTCGGAGAACGTGAAGGAGCCGTCGTTGCCGACCGGCTTCAGGGTGACGTTGCGGATCGTGACATCGGTCCCGTTCTCGCACAGCCAGCGGTAGTGCTGCGCATTCGGTCCGCCGGCGCTGCT
>JALZLC010000218.1 GCA_030858885.1 Actinomycetota bacterium | reverse complement strand
ACCTTGACGAGTTCCGCGCCGGCATCATCCCCTGCGGCATCCCCGATGCCGGCGTGTGCTCCCTGCGGTCACTCGGCATCGACACGACCCTGGCCGAGGTGCGGCGCCGCCTGACCGCCTGCCTCGGCGCGGCCTTCGGTGTGACCCCGCAGCCCGCCACGCTCGCCGATCTCGGCCTGACGGTTGGTACGCACGCCTCCTCCTGACAACGGGGCGCCGGCTGGGCATACATTCGTCGGCTGTCAGGACGTGCCTCAATCAGACGGGATGACGATGACGACCTCGCAGGCTTCCGAACCGAGTTTCTTCTCGGCGCTGTTCGACTTCTCCTTCACCAACTTCGTGACCAACCGCATCATCAAGGTGCTGTACATCCTCGCGCTGGTCGGGTTGACGATCTTCTCGCTGACCTTCCTGGTCACCGGGTTGGGACGCGGCGGAGGCTCAGCCCTTCTCGCGCTCATTGTCGCGCCGCTGTACTCCCTGTTTGGCCTGATCTACATCCGGGTCCTGCTTGAGGTCATCATCGTCCTGTTCCGAATCGGCGAAAACACCGCCGTCATGGCCGAGGCCATGCAGCGCAGTGGCGGATTGTCCACGCCCAACCCCGCAGCCCCGCCCCCGCCCCCGCCGTATGGCCCGACCACCGGCACCGACCCACAGCCGCCAGCCTGACGACGTACGGGTAGTCGATCCGTCAGCTACCCTACGCAGGGCGGCGGCGGGCGCCGTGATGATTCGCGGAAGCTACAACCATGAGTGATCCGGCGCAGTACAGCGGCTTCGGCCAGCACCCGGCCGAAACCTCCGGAACGGGAACCTTCAACCCGGGTCAACAAGGGTTGGCAGGCTTTTGGATCCGGTTCGGGGCACGCTTCATCGACGGGCTGGTCCTGGCCTTGATCGGCCTCGTCTTGCGGCTGCTCTTCGGCCAGGATGCCGCCACTGGCTTGGCCAACCTCGTCGCGGCCGCCTACTTCACGTACTTTCACGCCCAGCCGGCCGGCCAGAGCCTCGGGGACCGCGTTGCCGGCATTCGCGTCGTCGACGCTGACAGCGGTGGCAGCATCGACTACATCCGCGCCTTCATTCGGTGGATCGTGAGTCTGGTGTCCGGCTTTGTGCTACTCATCGGCTACTTCTGGATGTTGTTCAACGACCGCAAGCAGACCTGGCACGACTTGGCAGCACGCACACTGGTGGTGCGCGCCCGCGAGTACCCAGCGCCAACCTCGTAGGCCGCTGCCACGGCGGCACCCGTCACTAGACTGGCCCCCCGCACACCGCAGCCGAACAGGGGCAGCCTCGTGACCTCGATCATTCCCGACGGCGCCACGCGCCTGACGGTCGTCGGCGCACCCACCGTGGCGCAGCGCAAACCGTCCTGGCTCAAGCAGGCGGCGCCGCTGGCCGGGCCGAACTACCGCGACATCAAGGACACGATGCGCGGCCTGTCGCTGCACACGGTCTGCGAGGAAGCCGGCTGCCCCAACATCCACGAGTGCTGGGAGGACCGAGAGGCCACCTTCCTCATCGGCGGCGAGGACTGCACGCGCCGCTGCGGCTTCTGCCAGATCGCCACGGGCAGGCCCAAGCGCTATGACCGCGAGGAACCGCGTCGCGTCGCCGAGGCCGTGGCGCAGATGGGGCTGCACTTCGCGGTCGTGACCGGCGTCGCCCGTGACGACCTGCCCGACAAGGCCGCCTGGTTGTACGCCGAGACCTGCCGGCAGATCCACGCCCGGCTCCCCCACTGCGGCGTTGAGCTGCTCATCGACGACTTCCACGGGGACCCTGACCTCTTGCGAATGGTGATCGAGGCCAGACCCGAGGTGCTGGCCCACAACCTGGAGACCGTGCGCCGGCTGTTCCGCCATGTGCGGCCTGCCTTCGACTACGACGGCAGCCTGCAACTGCTCGACCGGGCTCGGCAATGGTCGGACGCCGCCACCGCCACCAAGTCCAACCTGATGCTGGGACTGGGCGAGACCGAGGATGAGGTCTGCGAGACGATGCGCGACCTGCGCGGGGTTGGCTGCCAGATCCTGACCATCGGGCAGTACCTGCAGCCGACGCACAAGCATCTGGCACTGCAGCGCTTCGTCGAACCGGCCGAGTTCCTGCGCTACGCCAGGTACGGGCGGGAGCTCGGCTTCGACCACGTCGAGTCCGGCCCGCTGGTGCGCTCGTCGTACCGCGCGGGTCGCCAGGCGCAGAATGCCGGCGCCTGGGCCAGGCCGCAGCCCGCCCTGGTCGCAACGCCCTAGTTGCCGACTGCTCCCACATGCGCCTTCAGCTCTTCCCGGCTCAGCGCTTCCCGGCTGTGCTCGTCCCCGCTCAGCTGTTCGCCCAGATCAGCGACATCAGCGACACGCAGCTGGCTCGGATCTGCGGCAGCGGCGAGGACGGCGGATCGATCAACCCGATCTGCGCCACCGTGCTGCGCGTGACGAACAACCGGATCGCGGCGTCGCTGGCGGCCGACGCGGTTCCGGCGCTGCTGAAGATCATCGCCGTCCTGATCGTCGCCTGGCTGCTCAACCGGGTGCTCAAGCGGGCGATCAAGCGCTTCACCCGGCGGCTGGCCAGCGGCGGCGTCCAGCGCCTTGGCAGGCTGCAGCGGCGCGCTCCGCTCGCGGACACCTCGCCTATGGACCTGTCGCGCGCCGCCATGCGCACCGAGACGGTCGGCGGAGTCCTCAACAGCGTGTCCACGTTCTTCGTGTGGGCGATCGCCATCTTCCTGGTTATCGGCGCGCTCGGCTTCCAGCTCGGGCCGCTGCTGGCGGGCGCGGGCATCGCCGGTGTGGCCCTCGGCTTCGGCGCGCAGCGGATGGTCCAGGACTTTCTCGCCGGGATCTTCGTGATCCTGGAGGACCAGTACGGCATCGGCGACATCGTCGACCTGCGCGACTCGATCGGCAGTCCGGGTGCCGCGGGCACCGTCGAAGCGATCTCCCTGCGGACCACCCGCATCCGCGACGTCGAGGGCACCGTGTGGCACGTGCCCAACGGCGAGATCCGCACCGCTGGCAACAAGTCGCAGCAGTGGGCACGATCCCTGCTGGACATCGGTGTGGCCTACGACACCAACGTCGACCACGCCACCGCCGTGCTCAAGCGGGTGGCGGACCGCCTGTGGCAGGACGAGGTGTTCGGGCCCTTCATCATCGAAGAGCCAGAGGTGTGGGGCTTGGAGCGCTTCGACGCCGACCAGGTGACCCTGCGCATGGTGCTGAAGGTCCAGCCGGCCCGGCAATGGGAGGTCAACCGCGAGCTGCGCCGGCGGATCAAGGACGCCTTCGACGCCGAGGGCATCGAGATCCCCTTCCCCCAGCGGACCGTGTGGATGCGCAACGACTCGGAGCGCAAGGCGCCCGCGGCCGCCGGGTCCGGCCATGACGGCACCACCGGCACCAGCAAGCCGACGTAACAGCGAGGAAACCTGCGGGCAACCGCGCCGACACGCCGGTTTCGTAGCCTCCACGCGTGCCCGACCGGGCGCGCAACCGCAGAAAGGACCCTGTTTTGGCCAGCCCAGACGACGTGCTGTCGATGATCTCGAACGAGGCGATCGCCTTCGTCGACCTGCGCTTCTGCGACCTGCCCGGCTTGATGCAGCACTTCACCGTGCCGGCACACACGCTGTCCGCTGAGGTGTTCGCCGACGGCCTCGGCTTCGACGGCTCGTCGATCCGCGGGTTCCAGGAGATCCAGGAATCCGACATGATCCTGGTGCCCGATCCGGAGACGGCGGTGGTCGACACCTTCCGGACGCACCCCACGATCAACCTCAACTGCTTCGTCCGCGACCCCATCACGGGCGAGTCCTACAGCCGCGACCCCCGCTACATCGCCCAGAAGGCCGAGCAGCACCTGCGCGGGACGGGAATCGCCGACACTGCCTACTTCGGGCCCGAGGCCGAGTTCTTCATCCTCGACGACGTGCGCTTCGACACCACGGCACGGTCGTCGTACTACTACGTGGACTCCGTCGAGGGGCAGTGGAACTCGGGCAAGGACGAAGGCCCCAACCTCGGCTACAAGCCGCGGCACAAGGAGGGGTACTTCCCCGTCCCGCCCACCGACCACTACCAGGACCTGCGTTCGGAGATGACGCTGGAGCTGGAGCGGGCCGGGATCGAGATCGAGGTGCAGCACCACGAGGTCGGCACCGCCGGTCAGGCCGAGATCGACATGCGCTTCGACACGCTGCTGCGCACCGCCGACAAGCTGATGCTGTTCAAGTACGTCATCAAGAACACCGCGCTGCGCCACCGCAAGACGGCGACGTTCATGCCCAAGCCGATCTTCGGCGACAACGGCTCGGGGATGCACACCCACATGTCGCTGTGGAACGGCGACGAGCCGCTCTTCTTCGACGAGCAGGGCTACGCCCAGCTGTCGGACACCGCGCGCTGGTACATCGGCGGACTGCTGGCCCACGCGCCCGCGCTGCTGGCCTTCACCAACCCGACCACGAACTCCTACCGGCGCTTGGTGCCCGGCTACGAGGCGCCGGTCAACCTGGTCTACAGCCAGCGCAACCGCTCGGCGGCCTGCCGCATCCCGCTGGTCAGCAAGTCACCGGCGGCCAAGCGCGTGGAGTTCCGTGTCCCCGACCCCTCGTGCAACCCATACCTGGCGTTCTCGGCGATGCTGATGGCCGGCCTGGACGGTGTCCGCAACAAGATCGAGCCGCCCGACCCCGTGGACAAGGACATCTACGAGCTACCTGCGGCCGAGTTGCTGGACCTGCCCAGCGTCCCCGCCAGCCTGGAGGAGGCGCTGGCCGCCCTGGAGGACGACTCCGAGTTCCTGCTGGAAGGCGACGTGTTCACCGAAGACCTGCTGGAGACCTGGGTCGTCTACAAGATGGACCACGAGGTCAGCCCCATCCGCCTGCGGCCCCACCCCCACGAGTTCCACCTGTACTACGACATCTGACCCTTTCAACACCTTCGTCGCCGGGACCCCGTCGCGGGATGCTTGCAGTGGAGGCGGGTTGGGAGTTACAGGTGGATTCCCTTGGCGGCGGCGAGCTCGGCGAAGAGGTGCTCCCAACGCTCGGCGATGACCGGCGTTTGGTAGTCCGACGCCTTCTCCAGGGCTGCCGCCCCGAGCGCCTTGCGTCGCGTGTCGTCCTCGATGAGTTCGATGATGCCAGCTGCCAACTTGTCGATGTCGCCGTCGGCAACGATCAAGCCGTCGTGGCCGTGGCTGACGAGGTCGCTGGGCCCAGTGGGACAGTCGAAGCTCACGACCGGCAGACCGCAGCTCATCGCCTCGAGCAGCACCATGGGGAACCCCTCGAAACGGGAACTCAAGACGTAGATCGAGGCCTTGCCCAGCTCCTCGGCCAAGTGCTGCGTGAAGCCGATGAGCCGGACGTTGTCGCCCACAGCCAAGTCGTCGATCTGCTGCTGCAACCCTGCCTGCTCTTCCCCACGGCCGAAGATGCGTAGCTGCCAGTCAGGGTGCTTGGCAGCAACCTGGGCGAACGCGGGGATGAGCCGGTCAAAGCCCTTCTGTCGGGTGAGCCGACCCGCCGCGATCACGACCTTGTTGTCCAGCGCCGCGCGAACGCCAGCCATGTCTGGTGCGGCGTTGGGCATCGCGACGATCCGGGTTCCGCCGCCGAGCAGCTCCTGGTAGGCCTTCGCATCCGTGGGGGTCAGCGTGGCCAGCGCATCGAGGCGGGGATAGTAGCGACAGATCGCCGCTCGCAACTTGGGGCGGTGACGCCCCAGGTGCAGGTGCTCCTGGCCGATCCGCAGTACTGACCGCCGGGCGTATCGGGCCACCGCGAGATTGAGGCCGGGGCGTGTCGAGATGAGCACTCCGTCGCGAACGGAGCGCAGGAACTGCAGCAGCCGCAGGTCGGTCACGGCATTGAAGCTGGAGTGCCGCACGTCCTGGCGGTGGATCAACCGACTGCGGCGCTGCAGCGCCCACTCCCGCAAGCCGGTGACGGGTCCGACGAGAGCCTTCGGTACCGCAACGGGGGGGGCCGAAGGGGTGGTGTCGACGAGCGGGTGAAGGTGGACCCGAGGGTCGACGGTGAACTCCGTCGCCTTGCGACGGCGCAGCACGCTGATGACCTCGACGTCATGCTGCCGTTCGACCAGCGCGTTCGCCATGTTGAGCGTCGTGCGGATCGTGCCGCCAGCGGGATAGGCGTTGGCGATCAGAAACCGAATCCTCAAGGTGGCGATCTCCTGCCGTGATGGGCGGCTGCGAGAGGGGCGCATCCTACGCGTCGGCTTCCGGTCGGCGAGGAGATCGCGCTACCGTGTCGCCGGCAAGACCAAGTCACCCGCTTCGTGGCCGGCGGACAGGAGATCGTGGCAGTGGAGGAGGAAGTCGAGCAGCCGGAGCGACCGGCGGGGGGCCCCATCTTCATTGTCGGGGCGATGGGGTCCGGTACGACGCTCATGCGGCTCGTCCTCGACAGCCACCCGAACATCGCCATCCCGTTGGAGACGGGGTTCATGCGAGCCGTCGTCGCCAACAAGTTCATTCCCTTCTGGCGGTTCGGCGGCCAGTGGTACGGTCGGCTAGGCCTGAGCGAAGAGGAGTTCGACGCCCGGCTACGCGACTTCTACGGCGGCATCTTCGAGCAGTTCGCGCAGCAGAAGGGCAAGCGTCGCTGGGGTGACAAGACGCCCTACCACACCTGGCAGCTGCCCGAAGCGGCCCGGGTGTTTCCCGACGCGGTGTTCATCGCGATGCTTCGTCATCCGGGTGGTGTCCTGTCGTCGCTGCGCTCCCGCTTCGGCTTCACCTGGGAGATGGGTGTCAAGCATTGGAAGGAGTCGACCCTGGAGCTGGTGCACCAAGCGGGGGAGCTCGGTGACCGGTTCGCGCTGTGCCGCTATGAGGATCTCGTCCTGGAGCCGGAATCGACGCTGCGGGAGCTGCTCACCTGGCTCGGGGAACCGTGGTCGCCGCGCGTCCTCGAGCACCATGTCATCCAGGAGGAGCAGGGCAACCCGACGAAGGTCGAGGGGCGAACCCTGTCGACTGATCCTATTGACGCCGCTCGCGTCTCGAAGTGGAAGGACTCCCTGGACGCCGACGGGCGCCGGTTGCTGCGGAGAAGAACGACGTCGCTGGCTCGGTTCTTCGGGTACGACCTCGTCACGCCGACAGCCTTCGAGCCGCTGCTTCCCAGCACATCCGAGCGTCAGAAGGTGATGCTCGGCGGTGACGTGCAACGGCGACAGCTCGCGTTCAGCGATGTGGTTGATTGGGCCTCCCGGCCGGAACCGCCCTACGCCGACCAGAAGCTGAAGCCGGGGAAGTTCAAGGTGGTGCGCAAGCCGGAGCAGAAGCGACAAGCCAGATCCGAGTCCGCACAGAACGCGCAGCAGGCAAACCGTGTCGGTCCAAAGGCGGTCCGACGGCGGTCTAGGAGACGACACCAGCGGCCCGTGCCCTACCGGATCGCGCGCGCGATGCTGCGCTCTTTGCCCGCCCCTGTCCGGGCCTGGGCCCGCAGGTTGCTCCAGAGGCGAACCGCCGCGGCCGGCAGCCGGTAACGCCCGGTCGCCGAAGGCGGCGCAGGATAGCCAGCGGCGCGCCACGCTGACGGCGGCGCCCCGCAGAGGCCCTACGGGGCCTGGGGTCATAATGGTGGGATGGACTGCACCCAGCTGCCGCCCCACGAGGAGGCCACGTACGTCCTGCCGCACTACAAACTGGTGTACGTGGCGCTGCCGAAGACGGCCTGCACCAGCGTGAAGTGGATGCTGTCGGATCTGGCCGGCGAGGAGGCCGATCGGTTCCATGGCTCGCTGAGTCGCGAAGTCACGCAGGTGACGACGATCCATCGTCGCGGCCTGTGGCGACGGACGCCGACGCTGCATGCGCTGTCTGCCGACCAGCTTGGGGAGATCACCGACGACAACGGCTGGATGAGCTTTGCGGTCACGCGCCATCCCGCCGCCAGGATGTGGTCGGCATGGCAGTCGAAGCTGCTGCTGCGCGAACCGTTGTACATGGACCGCTTCGGAAGCGCCGACTGGTTGCCCCGTGTGCCGACTTCGACCGGCGACCTTGTCGAGGACTTCCAGCGATTCGTGGCATCGGTCGCCGCCGATCCCGACCACGGGATCCTTCAGGATCGCCATTTCATGCCGCAGGTGCGCCTGTTGAACTTCGGGGTCACGCCGTACACGCGCGTGTACGACACGTCGGAGCTCCCCAGCCTGCTCCGCGCCCTGGAGGCACATCTGCGCGGCCTCGGTTGGGACGGGACGCTACGGCTGGTGCGGAGCAACGAGATGCCGTTGCAGCCGCTCCGGCTGGCGTTTCCAGACGACGTCGTGTCGGCGATCGCGGGGCTGTACGCCGACGACATGAAGGCGTTCGGTTACGACGACGCCAGACCGCCCAAGCTGCTGGACACCGCGGAGTACCCGAAGGTAGCCCTCGAGGCGGTCGGCATGCTCATCGAGCGCGCCGAGCGCATCGGCAAACTCGCGATGCACGCCCAGCGACTCTCGCGCGCGGTGAAGGCGACGCGTGGCGAGCTGAAGACCGCCCGTGGCGAGCGGGAGACGACGCTGGAGACCCTGGAGACCACGCGACAAGAACTGACGTCGGCACAGCAGGAACTGAAGACCGCACGCGCAGAGCACAAGACCGCACGCGCCGAGCTGAAGACCGCACGCAAAGAGCTGAAAGCGACGCGGGAGACGCTGACGACCACACGGGAGACGCTGAAGACCACACGGGAGGCGTTGCGGAACTCCCGAGGCCCGGCGCGGCGCTTGGCGTCTGCGCTTGCGAGGCGCTTCCCCGTGCTGCTGGCCGCGCGCGACCGTGTTCGGGGGGCGAAAGCTGGTGCCTGGTGGCTGTATGGCCCCCGGATGCGGAAGCCTACCGAGTAGCCGAACCGCTGCGGGCGTGCGTGCTTCGAGCACGCTGCTTGCCTCTCGCGGCGATCAGGTCATCGAAGACGGTCTCCCATCGAGTCGCCATCGTCTCGATGTCGTACTCCGCTGCCTTCTTGACGGCGGCTGCGCCCATGGCGGCGCGTCGCTGGTCGTCCTCCATCAGGTCGATGACGGCCGCGGCGAGGGCGGGGGCCTTGCGGTTGGGTACCACGACGCCATCGACGCCGTCGGTGATGAGGTCGCGCGGACCGTTGCTCAGGTCGTAGCTGACAACCGGCAGCCCGCACTTCATCGCCTCGAGCAGCACCATCGGGAAGCCCTCGAACCGCGACGTCATCAGGAAGATTGACGCCGCCGCCATCTCGTCGGCCAGCCGTGGAGTGAACCCCATGAGCTTGACCTGCGAGCCGAGGTTGGCGTCGTCGATCTGTTTTTGCAAGTCGTCCTGGAGTGGTCCTGCGCCGAAGATTCGCAGCTCCCACTCCGGGTGCTTGTCGGCCACGCGCTGGTAGGCATCGATCATGCGGTCGAACCCCTTCTGGCGGCTGAGTCGACCGGCTGCCAGAACGACGTTGCTGTCGCAGTTCGACTGGACGTCCTTGATCTGCGGGACGGCGTTGGGAATCGTCAGCAGCCTTGCCTGAGGGCCAAGCAGTTCGCGGTAGCGGTCAGCATCGCCCGACGTGAGCGTCACGTACGCGTCCAATCGGGGGTAGTAGCGCTTGATCGCCTCAACCAGGTCACCCTTGTACAGCCCGAGGTGCAGGTGCTCCTGGCCGATCCGCACGACCGACGGCTTCGCCCACCGTGCGATCGCGAGGTTGAGGCCGGCGCGGGTCCCGATCAGCACGCCGTCGTCGACCGAGCGAAGGAACCGCATGATCTCGACGTCACTGCGCACACTGAACTGGGGGTAGCGGAAGTCCAGGGGGTGGATGAGCCGGCTTGACCGTTCCTCGGCGAATGTGACGAGGGGCGCGGTCACTGTCCTGCGCAGGGACCTGTCAGCCTCGACTGCCTCCTGCGTGGCCGGGCTGCGATCCACCAGCGGACGCATGCGCACCCGCTCGTCGACGGTGAACGCCGGCTGGTTACGGTTCTTGTAGACGCTGACGACCTCGACATCGTGCCCGCGTCCCGCCAGCGCGTTGGCGGAGTTGATCGTGGTCCGGATGGTCCCGCCCGTCGCATACGCGTTCGCGATCAGGAACCGAATCTTCAACGCGGGCCTCCACGCTCGGGGTACCAGGGCCGTTGGCACCCCGAGCATGCCACGTCAGCAGCGCTGGTTACCCCATGCGTTGCAATGCGCCACCGTGTCGCGCAGGTTCACGATCTCGGCCTTGCCGCCGACGTTGGCGAACGCCGTCTTCGGCAGCCCCCAGTGCAGCGTCTTGGCGGTGTCCTCTCCCCGCCCGACGCGCAGCTTCAGCGTCGCTCCGGGCTGAATCCGGCGGCCCTGTCTGAACACGTAGGTGTTCGGCATCTCGCGCACGCCCCATCCCTCGAGACCAACGGCGCGGTTGCTGACGTTCCTGAGCACGAGGTACTCCTTGGCCGGAGTGTCCTCGCCGGGCGGGTTGAAGACGACCCTGGTGATCTTCACGCGGCCGGCGAGCCGGTTGGGGCAGCGCTCAAGGCACGGCCACGTGAACCAGGCGCGCAGGTCCTCTTCGGGATCGAACAGGTACACACCGTCACCGTCATCGCCGGGCTTCGGGCTCGCGTTGTCCAGCTTGGGGCCGTTCATACCCCAGTAGAAGTGACGATCCGTCCGCGAACCCTTGCCGATGTGCAGCTTGACCGAGGAGTTCGCCCGCACCCAGCTCTTCCGCGGGAACGTGTAGTAGGTCTGTGACGAGTCGCGAATCTTCCAGCCAGTCAGTCTGATGTCGTACGGCTCATAGTTGCGGACCAGCACCCACTCATCGTTGAGGTTCTGACCATCCACGCCGTCGGCGTTCCACTTTGCCCTGACGCGCAGGTCGGCGGCCTGTCTCGGCCCGGAACCGCAGTGGTCGTCGTCCCAGATGGTGCCCTTGCGCCGGGCCTCGCCGGCCCTTGCCACCCGGTCGGCGAGTGCGTGGTAGGCGTTGTTGTGCGCGATCTCCCGGTGGAACGGGAACCACAGGGCGTGGCCCGACGTCACCATCTTCCGCGACACGTTCACCGTGAAGTCGCCCTGGGCGTTGCGCTTCCACACCGTGCGAAGCAGTCGCTGCCGCGGGTCCCTTGAGTCGCTGATGGACGACAACCTGACCCTCGTGCCCGGCAGCAGCACCGAAGCCAGGTACCGCTTCGCCGCCTGCCCGTGACAGTGGTCGTAGGTGCCCCCGATGTGGCGGGAGTAGATCGACATCGCTTCGATGCCGATGAGCCGGACCGACCACGTGTCGCTGGTGCCGTCCCCATCCACGTCGACGGCGATCGTGTCCCCATCGATGACGCGGACGACCGTCCCA
>JALZLC010000206.1 GCA_030858885.1 Actinomycetota bacterium | reverse complement strand
GATCCTCTCGCCCATCTGGCCCTGGTCACCGACGACTACTTCGAGCTCGCCGGACGGCTGCACCGCTTGGCTCACGACCACGCCAGCGGCCGCTGGGTGGCACTCGGGGGTGGGGGCTACCAGATCGTCTCGGTCGTTCCGCGCGCATGGACCATTTACTTCGCCGAGCTCACCGACGCGCATGTGCCACTGGAAGTGCCCTCCCAGTGGCAGCAACAAGCCGAGGAGGCAGTCGGCCAGCGGTCGGCCGGCACCTTTCTCGACGGGCCGGTGCAGTTGGCCCCCGAGCGACTGGCGGCGATCCGCGGCCAGGCCGCGTCCAGCGTGGAGGAGCTCAAGCGGGCGGCCTTTGACCTGCTGGCCGCGCGGTGAACGACGGCACGGACTCCGGCCTGCGCGAGCACCTCATCGGCGCACGCCTGGCTGGCGATGTCGCCACCAGTCCCCGCAGCACGCTGAACAACTGCGCCAAGCTGGCTGCCGGCGACGAGCGCTACACCTTCGGTCTGTCGGGATCCTGCACCATCCGTGAGGCTGTTCGAGCCGTGGTAGCGCTGTGTGGCGGCGACCCTCCAGCGGCCGACCCCGATGGCGACGGGTGGATCGACCCGGGAGCCACACTGCGGGCCATCGGGGTGCACCGTGATCGCCTGGGGGCATTCGCGGCCGCGGGCGGTGGACGCGTGCTGCTGGCGACCGGTCACCCGACCGGGCTGCTACCGCACTACGCCGCGATCGCCCGATTCCTACAGTCCCGAGGGTGCCTGCTGCTGGCACCGCTGGACGACACCAGGATGGCGGTTGACGACGGTTCGGGTCAGCGGCGCTGGCTGCGATTCCTCGACGGGGTGGCCTGCGTCTCCGACGCGGGATCGCTGCGGCACACCCACCGCAGCCGCTACATGGAAGCGATGCTGGACGAGCTTGCCCCCGCTGACACGCCGGACCTGGTGGTGGCCGACCACGGCATGGCGGGTGCTGCCATCGAACGGGGCCTGCCCACACTGTCGATCGCCGACGTGAACGACCCCGCGCTGCCCGTTGCCCAAGCCCGGGGCCGGACCGATGCCGTGCTGCCGATCGACGACAACCTGGCGCCACGTCTGTTCATCCCCGTGACCGCGGCGATCCTCTCGAGCTGACGGGGCAGGTGTTCGTCCCCTGGCCGGGGGGTACATAGTCGCAGCTGCAAGGCGTTTGAGAAGCGGGCACGTGTCGTCCGGCTGCTGCACCCTGTGGAGGCGAGCACCTTCGGTGACTGAGCACCATCCTCACGGTCCGGCGCCACAACGTACCCAGGCTCACGCAGCGGCTGAAGCCGCGGCGATCCTGGCGCACGAACTGGCCACGCCGCTTGCCTCCATCCGTGGATTGGCCACGGTGCTGGAGCGCTACGGCGAGCAGATGAGCGCGATCGAGCGCGCGGACTTCGCCGGACGGATCGTTCGCCAGTCCGAGCGCGCAACCCGGTTGGTCCGCGGGTACCTGCAGGCACCCGACGATGAAGCTGGCCCGGGCCCGGGTGCCGACGCCCACGCCGGCCAGCCGTGTCAGCCTGCGGAAGTGCTGACTGCGGTGGTCGAGGAGTGCTCCCTGCTGCTGCGTGAGCGGTCGCTGGACACTGAGCTGACGATTGGCGATGTGCGCCAGGTCATCGAAGGCGCCGACTACGTGCATCGGATCCTGCTCAACCTGGTCGACAACGCGGCCAAGTTCGCCGCGCCGTCGACAACGATCGGCCTTGGCGTGCGCGCCGACGGACCGGCGGTGGCCATCGAGGTGACCAGCACCGGTCACGGCATCGACCCTGGTGAGGTTGCCGTGATGTTCGAGCCGGGCGGCAGGCTTCCGGCTGGAGCCGCCGCTCCGGGCACCGGTCTGGGGTTGGCGATCGTGGCTGATCTCGTCGCCTCGGCCGGCGGCAGTGTGCACGTCGATGTGGACGGCAGCCGCACAACGGTCGTCGTCGCCCTGCCCGCCGTTCTGGAACGGGCGCCCGTGGCAGCCGGCTGAGTCAGTCCCGGAACGAGGCGAGCAGCGGGGCGTGGTCCGAGGGCTTGGCACCCTTGCGAAACGAGCGGTCGATTCCGCAGCCGACCAGCCCCCCGGCCAGGCCAGAGCTGCACAGCACCAGGTCGATGCGCAGCCCGAGCTTTTTGTGAAAGTGCCCCGCGCGGTAGTCCCACCAGGTGAAGCCGACCTCGTCGGGGTGCAGATGGCGGTAGGCGTCCACCAGTCCGGCATTCAGGATCGCGTCCAGCCGAGCGCGTTCCTCGGGCGTGACGTGCGTCGAACCGATGAAGGCCTGCGGGTCGTACACGTCGATGTCGGCGGGCGTGACGTTGCAGTCGCCCGCCACCACGGTGGCCGCGCCCGCCAGCCGCGTCACTCTGGCCGCCATCGCGTCGAGGAACGCCAGCTTCTGGGCGAAGGGCTCGCTGCCCACGGCACGGCCGTTGGGCACGTAGACGCTGCACACGCGGATCCCCGCCACGGTGGCCTCGATCCAGCGGCATTCGTCGTCCGCCAGCTCACCGGCCAGACCCTTGGTGACGTCGGTGGGCGGCGCGTCGCTGCGTCCGAGAATGGCCACACCCGCCCAGCGCCCACCGGAGTGGTCAACGGCGGTGTAGCCCGCGAGCGCCAGCTCCACGTGCGGAAACGCCTCGCCGGTGGACTTGGTTTCCTGCAGGCACACGATGTCCGGGCGGTGGACGTCAAGCAGCTCCAGCAGACGCGGCAGCCTGGCCTTGAGGCTGTTGACGTTCCAGGTGACCAGCTTCATCGGACCCGCCTC
>JALZLC010000176.1 GCA_030858885.1 Actinomycetota bacterium | reverse complement strand
AGCCAGCCTGCGCTTGGCGTAGCGGGTGATGGCCAGGCCGAGCAGCGGCGGCACCAGCACACAGGTGATGCGGAAGAACCACAGCACGTTCTCGATCGACACGCCGGTCAGGCGCGACAGGATGTCGCTGGTGGCCGCGGCCGACAGCAGCAGCACGAAACTCCAGATGCCAAGCATGAACCCGGCACGCAACGGGATCTCCAGCGGATTGGTCAGCACGTGCCAGTCGCCGCGTAGCCCGTACACCTTGCGTTCGAGGAACGGGTAGGCGGCCAGAGCCGAGAACACGAACCCGGGCAGCACGATGCCGGCGACGAAGGGGCCGGACACCGTCAGCAGGCCCATGACCGAGAACTCCAGCGGCGGAAAGATCCGCAGGGCCCCGTCGATCCAGAACATGAACCAGTCCGGCTGGGCGTTGTTGCCAACCTCTCCGGGCACGTAGGGGCCCAGCAGCGCCACGTCGCTCCAGGGAATGAAGACTGCGGCGGCGGTCAGCAGCCCGGACATCCACAGCACCAGCGTCGCGGACTCGGCGAACTGGGCGGGCCACAGGGGCTTGCCGAGGATGAACTTGTGCCCGTCGACGCCGCGGACGGGGAACTGGGTGTGGCGTTGCCGGGCGACCAGCGCCAGATGCAGGCTGACCATGCCGATGATCAGCCCTGGCACCACCAGCACGTGGAAGACGAAGAAGCGCGGGATCACGTCGCCGGTGGGGAAGTCGCCCCCGAAGATCCAGAAGGCGACCCGATCGCCGATCAGCGGGAGGCTGAGCAGCTCGGAGTAGGCGATGCGGATCCCCGTGCCGGCTAGCGAGTCGTAGGGCAGCGAGTAGCCGGTGAAGCCGGCCACGAAGGCGAAGGTGATCAGGCCGATGCCGAGGTGGTAGTTGATCTCGCGCGGCCGCCGGAAGGCGCCCGTGAGCAGGATCCGCAGCATGTGCAGCACGCTGGCGGCGATGAACAGGTGCGAGGCGCCGCGGTGGATGCGGCGGAACAGCAGGCCTCCGGGGATGTCGTGGGACAGCCGCAGGATGGACTCGAAGGCGGCCGGCAGCTGCGCGCCCTGGTACAGCTCGTAGGAGCCGTTGTAGACGGTGGCCTCGGTCGACGGCCGGTAGAACATGGTCAAGAAGATGCCCGTCGCCACCAGCACGACCAGGCTGAACAGCGCGACCTCGCCCAGCAGGAACGACCAGTTGTGCGGGAAGACCTTGTTGGCGACCTTGCGGCTGGGGCCGCGCAGCTTGAGCCGGGCGTCGAGGGTGTCGAACAACAATGCGAACAGCGGGGTCATCGGCGCCGGCTTTCAGTCGAAGGCGGGGCCCACCTGGGCCTGGAAGTCGTCGAGGGCGACCAGGTAGCCCTGGTCGTCCAAGCCGAGCGGCAGCTGTGGTAACGCTCTGGCGGCGGGGCCGAAGGTTGGCACCGCTCCGCGGGACGGGTCGAAGGTGGACTGGTGGCAGGGGCAGAACAGCGCGTCGTCCTGCTCGCGGTACAGGGCCACGGGGCAGCCGGCGTGGGTGCAGACCTTGGAGTAGGCCACCACGTTCTCGACCACCCAGTCCAGGTTGGTCGGGGAGACCGGTGGCGTGGCCAGGCGCAGCAGCAACACCGCCGAGCGTTCCTGGCCGATGGCGTCCTGCGGCCAGATGCTGGCGATCCCGCCCGTCGCCAGGTCGTCGGGTTGCACCGGCGTCCCCTCAGTCGTGACCAGACGGACACCGGGACGCCACGCGGTGCGCAGCAGGGTGCCACCCGGCGCGGGCCCCAGCGAGGCGATCGGGGGGGCGGCGATTCCGATGCCGAACAGCACCCCCGAGGCGATCAGCGCACGCTTGAGGAACGACCGCCGGGGACCGAGCGTCTCCACGTCCGACAGCGGCTCGTCGGCGTGGTCGGGATCGGGGATCTCGCGCAGCTCGATGGCTTCGATGTCGGGGAAGCGGTCGGTGAAGTAGCGGCGGATGGCAACACCGAACAGCAGCAGCCCCAACGACAGCGCACCGCCGTACAGCGGCAGTGGCCCGCCCAGCGGCAACGCCAGGGCGAACACCAGCGCGCACAGCACCGCGCCGCCGGCGGTCAGCGCGACGATGCTGTCGTTGAGCTTGCTGGCGGGCGGCTCGGTGCGGGAGATCACCCGCAGCTCGGCCTTGGGGTCGTCGCTCACGCGGCGGGCTCCTGCTCGGCTCGGGCCTTGCGCTGCCGGCGGGACAACCCTCGACCGGTGGGCTGGCCGCTCGGGTCGGGGAACCACTTGGGTCGCCCCGCGATGATGAACAACGAGATCACGACGATGCCGACGAACAACGCCGCGAAGCCCGAGGCGTAGACCGGGTTGAGCTCCACGAGACCGGCGGGTGTGCCCGCTTCCTCGGAGACGACTTCCAGAAAGGCGGCCACGTCGGCGATCTCGGCGTCGGTGATCTGCTCGTTGTTGAAGCCGGGCATCTGGAAGGGGCCGACCCGGATGGCTTCGGCGATGGTGACGGGGTCCTTGTTCACCACCGGGGGGGTCCAAGCGCCGGCGCCCGCCACACCTCCAGCGCCGCTGGACCCGTGGCATTGGGCGCAGTTGGCGGCGAAGACCTCGCGGCCGGTCACGGGGTTGCCCTCCCCGACGATAGGCACCGAGCCCTCCAGGTCGAACTCGATGGCAACGTAGGCGGTGACCAGCCGGCGCTGCTCGGCGTCGAGCAGGACCTCACGAGACCGGTTGTCGTAAGGGTCGCCGGCGGGGGGCATACGGCCGACGCGCATCACCAGGTCGACATAGGGCACGGTGACATCGGGATTGCCGGCCAGCGCAGGAACCGGATCTCCGGCGGGGGTGATGCCGCCAGTTCCCTCGGCGCCGTGACAGGTGGCGCACTGGCTGGCGTAGATGATGCCGGCCTGGATCCGTTCGGCCGAGGTCAGCTGTTCGGTCTGGGCCACCGCCGGCCGGCCGAGCTGGGCCAGTAGCAGCGCCACGCCGGCCGCGACAACGAGTACCCAGCCGAGCAGTGCCCGGTGCCGGCGCGACATCGTGGGGCGGACCTTTCGCTTGTTGACCCCGGCTCCATACCTAGCACAGCCAGGGTCGGGGCGCGACGGCAGCATGGGGTTTCTGAGTCCGGCTGTGGCTCGGGTGCTTACACTGCCTGCCCATGAGTGGCGTAGTGATCCGCCCGGCCCGCGACGACGAGCTTGACGACGCCGCGGCGGTGATCGTCGATGCCTACGCTGAGTATGCGGCGCGGATGTCACCCGACGCCTGGTCGACGTTCGCCAGCGAGATCGCCAACGTCCGCGGTCGGATGACCCAGGCGCAGCTGCTGGTGGCGGAGCGCGACGGCACTCTCGTGGGGGCGGTCACGCTGTTCACGGGGTGGCGCGGTGCCCAGGAGGGCACGGCGGGCGTGCGGCTGCTGTCGGTGCTGCCCGAGCAGCGCGGCGGGGGTGTGGGGCGGGCTTTGATGGAGGAGTGCATCCGCGTCGCGCGGGCGGCGGGCAAGCACCGCGTGGTCCTTACCACGACCCAGGAGATGGGAACCGCCCGGGACCTGACCGAGTCCGTGGGCTTCGTCCGCGAGACGGCACTGGATCACGAGCCCGCCCCGGGTGTCCGCGCCGAGGGCTACGCGTTGGACCTCGGCAGCCAGAGCGGCTGACACGCCGAAGGGGCGGCCCCACTGGGGCCGCCCCTCTTTGGTGTTCGCGGTGCGGTTGTTGTGCCTGGTCGACCTACCGCCGGCGGGTGGTGTCGTCGTTCGGCAGGTTGATGGTCGGGTCACCGTGCGAAGCGACCGAGCCGGCGCTGCTGCTGGTGCCGGCACCGCTGCTGCTGCTGGTGCCGGCGCTCTGCGCCTGTTGCTTGCGTTGTTCGGCGCGGGCTTTGAGGTCTTCGCTGGAGGTGTTGGCCGCCTGCTCCTTGATGGCGGGGGCTTCCTGCTCGACCTTGTTCATGGCCTGCTCCCACTTGGACTGCATCGGGCGGATGCCGCCACCGCCGATGGCGATGATCGCCGACCCGGCGAAGATCGCCAGCAGCGCGTAG
>JALZLC010000161.1 GCA_030858885.1 Actinomycetota bacterium | reverse complement strand
GCATCGGTGGAGATCAGCTGCGGCGTGCCGCCCGCCTGCTTCACGGCCTCCCACGGCTCGGTCAGCTCGATCTGCTCGACTCCCTCGGGGGCGACGAGGAAGGCGACGGTCTTGCCGGACAATTCGTTAACCATGGCGAAACGCTCCTTTTGGGTATAACTCGCACCTACCCATTGCCCTTGTGTCCTACCGCTTGGCTGGAGAAGGACAGCGGCGGGAGGAACTAGCCCGCCGGCGCGGCTACACCGTGCCGAATCGGCGCTGGCGACGCTGGAACTCCGCGACCGCGGCGAACAGTTCGCCACGCCGGAACTCAGGCCACAGCACGTCGGTGAAGACCAGCTCCGCGTAGGCGGCCTGGAACAGCAAGAAGTTGGACAGCCGCTGCTCACCGGAGGTACGCACCAGCAGGTCGACGTCCGGCGCCTCCGGTTCGTACAGCCGGGCTTGGATTGACTTCTCGCTGACCTTGTCCGGTCGCAGCCGTCCTTCGGCGACGTCGGTGGCGACACGCCGCGCGACGTCGACGAGCTCGGCGCGACCGCCGTAGTTGAATGCCACCTGCAGCGTCAGCCGGCGATGCCGCGCGGTCCGTGCCTCCGTTGCCTCGATCATGTGGATCAGCCGGCGGGGGACGGGGCGCCGGCGACGGCCGATGAAGCGGACGCGAACTTGGCGCTCGTCCAGCTCGTCGGCCCGGCGCAGCAGCAGATCGCGGTTGAAGTTCAGCAGGAAGGCCACCTCCGAAGGTGGCCGCTTCCAGTTCTCGGTGGAGAAGGCGTAGACGGTCAGCCAGCGCAGGCCGAGCTGCAAGGCGCCCTCGACCGTGTCGAACAGGGCCGACTCGCCCTGTTCGTGGCCCGCGTTGCGCGGCAGGCCGCGCGCTGCGGCCCAGCGGCCGTTGCCGTCCATGATGATGCCGACGTGGGCAGGCAGGCGCGAGCGGTCGAGGTCGTCGACATCCCCAGTCACCGGGGTACCAGCTCCCAGGCCCGCAACGGCCGCCCGAGATGGTAGGTCAGGAAGCTGTGGACCAGGGCTGCCGCGACGCGTCGGGCCCGAGGCTCGGCCGCGGCCTCGTCCAGCCCGTCCCACCCGCTGCCAGCCAGCTCGCCCAGCAGCGCCAGTGCCGAGGCGTCCAACGGCCGGCTGCCCGGCGGCGCGCAGGCGGGGCACAGCATCCCGCCGGCGGCCACCCCGAAGACCAGGTGGCGCCCCGGTGCTCCGCAGTCGGCGCAGGCGTCCAGGTACGGGTGGTAGCCGGCGACCGAGGCCAGCCGCAGCAGGAAGGCGTCGAGCACCACCGACGGCAGCGCCGGGCGTTGCGTCAGGGCGCGCAGCCCGGCCAGCAGCAGCAGCACCAGCGAGTTGGCGCGCTCGTCCTCCTGTGCCACGCGGTCGGTAGCCTCGACCATGGTCGAGCCGCAGGCCGACAGGGCGAAGTCGGCGCGCACCGCGGCGAAGGAGGTGATCAGCTCGGCCTGGGTGATGATGTCGAGGTTGCGCCCGGAGTACAGCTGCAGGTCGACATGGCTGAACGGCTCCAACCGCCCCCCGAACCGTGACCCCGGCCGGCGCACACCCTTGACCACGGCTCGCACCTTGCCCCGGCCCTGCGTCAGCAGATGGACGATCCGGTCGGTCTCGCCCAACTTGTAGGTGCGCAGGACGACACCCTGCTCGCGGTACAGCGCCATGGAATCGCCAGGCTACGTGGTCCTTCGCCCGCTGAAGGCCAGGCCGAGCAGCCGCGCGAGCAACGGTGCGCCCGGGAACCACCAGCAGCGCCAACGCCTCGTCGGCCTCGACCCGTCCCGCCAGCCACAGAGCCAGCCACATGGCCGCGGGCAGCAGCAGCGCCGAGGCCGCCGCCGTTGACACCGACAGCGCCGGCCCTCCCGAGGCGCAGCAGCAGCGCGCAGCCCGCCACGCCGACCACTGCAAGCACAAAGCCCTTTAGGCCCAGCTGCTGGGCCGATCTCGTAGCACTCGCTTCCGCTTCGTGTGGCCTACTACTCGATAGTCAAATCAAGGGGGAACCAGGCCGTCACGGTGACCGCGACCAGGAGCACCGCGATCAGCACCGCCAGGATCATGAGGGTGACCACGAGGGTTACGGCGCCGGCGATGCCGCACACCAGCGTCAGCGGGGTGGTCGCCAGGTGACGGCGCAGGCGAGGGTTGTTGCGCACCAGCAGGCTGAAGGTAGCCAGCACCGCTGCCGTGGCGACGGTCACCACGATTCCGTTCACGACGTAGGTGCGCAACATGGTCACCCTCAGACTGCACCCGTGGTGCGGCGGTGTCCACCCTGTGTCGTGTTCTGCGCTGCGCGACTTGAGGACGTCATGCGGCGGGGTCTGCGAACAACACCTCCGCGCCGATCGGCACGAAGCCGGCCGCCGTGAAGGTCCGCAGTGAGGCCGCGTTGCCGGGTGCGACCTGGGCGAACAGCGGCTCACCTCGCGGCAGGACGCCGCGGGCGGCGGTGAGCAGCGCGCGACCCAGTCCAGCTCCGCGGTGCGACGGGTCGATCTCGAGGCTGACCTCCCAGCGTCCGGCCAGCCCTCGCCCGATCACCACCACGGCTCGTCGTTGTCGGTCGGACAGCAGGCGGAGATCAC
>JALZLC010000148.1 GCA_030858885.1 Actinomycetota bacterium | reverse complement strand
CGCTCGCTGGGCATCATCCTGATCGGCGCGCAGCAGACGGCGTCCGAGGTGGAGCGGCGGGTGATCGCCAACTCCGCGATCCGCGTGGTGGGGCGTCTGGACTCCGCCGAGGCGTCGCGCGAGGAGTACGGGTTCCTGCCAACGGTGCAGCGCCAGCGCGCGACAATCCTCAAGCCGGGCACCATGCTGGTGAGTCAGCCGGAGCTGCCGGTGCCGCTGGTGGCGCAGTTCCCGTTCCCCTCCTGGGCCACTCGCCCCAGCGAGGCGGGCGCCAACCCGGCAGCCACGCCGGTGCCCGACGACCCCTTCGAGGGGATATGACGCCCTCAAGTAGCGACAGCGGTAGGGCACAGGACAAAGCGCCGCTGATGCGCAGGGCCTGGATCGACGGTCCAGGAGTGGTGTCGCTGCGCGCCACCCCGGTGCCCGAGCCGGGTCCGGGCGAGGTGCGGGTGCGCAGCGGCCGGGTCGGCATCTGTGGCTCGGACCTGCACGCGCTGGCCGGCCGCCACCCCTTCATCCAGCTGCCGGTGTCGCCGGGTCACGAGGTTGCCGGCGTCGTGGCCGCGCTCGGCGAGGGCGTCGGCTCGCTGGCCGTCGGGGACCGCGTGCTGCTGGAACCCAACCTGGTGTGCGGGCGCTGCCTGCACTGCTCAGGCGGCCGCTACAACCTGTGTGAGCACCTGCGGGTGGTCGGCTGCCAGACCGCCGGCGCGCTGGCCGACGCCTTTGTCGCGCCCGCCGATCGCTTCCACGTCGTGCCTGAGGGCATGTCCCTGCGGGCCGCCACGCTGGTGGAGCCGCTGTCCACCGCGACACACGCGGTGCGACTTGCGGGGGACCTGGCCGGCGCAGCCGTGGCGATCCTCGGCGCCGGCACGATCGGCCTCGGTCTGCTGCTGGCGGTGCGGGCCGCTGGCGCAGGTGCGGTGGCCGTCACCGATCCGCTGCCGTCCAAGCGCCAGCGGGCGCAGCGCCTCGGCGCCGACCTCGTCGTCGACCCAGGCGCCGGCGACGCCGTGGCGCACATCCGTAGCCGTCTGGCCCACCGGCCCGACGTGACCTTCGACTGTGTCGCCAACCAGTCGTCGATCGATCAGTCGATTGCCTTGGCGCTCAACGGCGGCACGATCGTGGTCGTCGGCGTACCCAGCGGACCGGTGCGCATCCCGCTGCCGCTGCTGCAGGACCGCGAGCTGCGTCTGCAGGGGACGGCGATGTACGTCCGCGCCGACGTCCTGCGGGCCATGGACCTGGTGGCCGAGATCCCCCTCGACGAGCTGGTCACCGCGGAGCTGCCGCTGGAGCACGCCGCACGCGCGTTCGAGGCCGCCGGCTCGGGGGACCACGTCAAGGTCCACGTGGTCATCGCCGACGACTGACCTCAGCATTCCATGGCAGTCGCTGCGCGACCGCCACCACCGAGGTCATGAGAATCGCCGCCGACGAGCGTCGGCGATTCACGCGTCACCGGGCGGTCAGCGGGTTGAACCACTCGAGTCGGTCGAACCGCGCGAAGCCGCTGTCGGTCGTCGCAAGCCGCAGCCCGTGCTCGACGGCCAACGCGGCGAGGTGCGCGTCCGGGACGTCGTTGGCGCGCAGCGCCGAGACTTGCAGGCACTCGCCGAGCAACTGCCGGTGTCGATCCGTCGGCGTCGGTGTCCAGACGGGCTCGGCGTCAAGCCAGGCCTCGACTTGGGCCCAGGCGTCGGCGACGGACTCGGGCTCGGAGAAGACGCGCGGGTTGGTCACCAGCCGCACGAAGGCCAGCAGGCTGGCCCAGGGCAGACCCACGCGAGGCAGCGTCGTCAGCTGGTCTTCAAGCCACTGCAGGGCGTCCTGGTGCTGGTCGAACGCGGTGACGTGGGCGTAGACGAGCAGGTTCGCGTCCACCGCGATCACCGGTAGTCGTCGCCCTCAGCGATGGCCATCGCCTCGCTGACGTCGTCGAGCGCGGGAAGACGCGGCCGGCCCAGCCACACGGCCCGGGTATACGGCCCGCGTGTCGTCGGCTCCGGGCGATCCAGGTTGGCGAGCCCGGCCCGCAGCACGTCGTTGACCAGCTGCTTGAACGGGCGGTCCATGCGGGCGCGCAGTCGCCGGAGCTGGGCGGCCACGTCAGCGTCGAGCGTCAGCGTCGTTCTCATACATCAAAGCATAGCCCACGTGATGCCTTGGTGCTCCCC
>JALZLC010000126.1 GCA_030858885.1 Actinomycetota bacterium | reverse complement strand
TATCCCGACTGCGACTTCGCGATGTGGACCCAGCCGCTGGCGCAGCCTTGCCCCAACTGCGGCGGGCCGCTCAAGCCGCCGCGCAAGAACGCGAAGAATCCTGTCGCGGTGTGTGCCTTCTGCGAGGAGAAGGTCGCCGTTGACGCCGACGCTCCACGCGTGGTCGCCCAGGAGTACGTACCCCGTCGGGAAGAAGCCGCGGTCTAACGTCCGCTAGCCCACGAAGAGGCCGCGGTCTGACGCCTGCTCGGACGATGGTCCGTCAGGCCGCGGAGCGAGCCACCCCGATGAGGCCGGTGCCGCGGCCTTGCTCGGCGGGAATCGCCCTCACCCGCAGGGACAGCTGGGGGCCGGCGTGGCGCCGTGCGGTGTTGGCCAGCGCCGCTGCTGGCCCCGCGACGCGTTGAGCCAGCGCGCCGAGCAGGGGGCCGACCCGCGTCCACACCCGGTTGGCGACGGGCTGGGCAACTCGGCGCACGGGACCCAGGTGATAGGGGTCGCCCTCCATCCGCCAGACGCGAACCTCGGCGCCGTCCGTCGCCAGACGGAGCAGGTCGGCGAGGGTCGGGGCGTCGACTGGGCCGACGTGCGGCGCGTACCCGGACCAGCCGCCGAGGTAGCCGGACTCGTCGGGCGTCGACAGCACCAGCAGGCCGCCGGGCTCGACGCGGGCGAACAGCCGTCGCAGGAACATCAGCTGCTCGGCCCGTGGGATGTGCTCGAGGATCTCCATGCCCATCACCAGCGTGACCGTCGCCGGGTCCACCTCGTCGAGCTCGGCGTGAACCTGAACGTCGGGGAAGGCGCGCAGCGCCACGGTTCGCACGGCCGGGTCGCGGTCGACCAGGTGCAGCTCGGCCTTCAACCGCTGCGCGACCCAGGCGGCCAGCGCGCCGGTGCCGCTGCCGACGTCCAGCACCGGTCCGCGAGCCGCGAAGCGGTCGGCCAGGTCGGCTGCGGCCAGGTAGTTGGCGACATGGCGGTACAGCGACCGCTCGGTGCTGTGGCCGCCGACGTCGCCGCCTTCATGATTGACGTAGCCGTTCCCGCGGGCGAGGTCGGCGGCAACTAAGAACGGCTCGACCTCGGCCATGGCGACGGTGAGGTCGTCCACGAGGGGGCGTAGCGATTCGGCGGCGTGATCGGCGCTGATCTTGGAGGCTCCACCGGTAGGCTTGTGCGGCTCGCCAGCCTAGCGAACGGCGGCGGGCGCAATCGGGAGGGAACAGCCACATGACCGGCGACGAGCGCTCGGGCGCACCGGTCTCGACATGAGCGGCGCAGCGGGCGGCGCCCAGACGGGCGTGGCCGCATCCGGCGGCGTGCGCGAGTTGCTGGCCGACCGCAACTACCGCAACTACTTCTCGGCCTCGCTGGTTTCCAGCCTCGGCGACTGGACCGGGCTGGTGGCGCTGCAGGCCCTCATCTCCACGCTGTACTCGGCCAATCCCCGTTTCGCGCTGTTCGGCCTCGGCGGTGTGATGATGGCCCGGCTGCTGCCCAGCCTGCTGGTCGGCCCCGTGGCCGGTGTGCTGGCCGACCGCTACGACCGCAAGCGGTTGATGGTCGGCATGGACCTGGTCCGCGGCGCGCTGTTCACCCTGCTGGCCTTCTCCCGCAGCCTGACGACGTTGTTCGTTCTCACCTTCGCCATCGAGTGCCTGTCGCTGCTGTTCATGGCGGCCAAGGACGCCTCACTGCCGATGCTCGTGCAGCGGCGGCAGCTGACACGGGCGAATCAGCTGAACCTGCTGCTGGCCTACGGCACGCTGCCGCTGGGTGCGGTCCTCGCCACCGCCATCACCACGCTGCTGGTGGCCTTCGGGCTGACACCACAGATGTCCACGGTCGTCGCTCTGCTCGTCAACGCCGGCAGCTTCTTCATCGGTGCGGCCCTGATCGCTCGCGTGCACCTGCCCCCTCGCGAGCGCGCGGTCGGCGACGAGTCCGAGAGTCGCGGCGTGATCGAGGAGCTGCGCGAGGGAGTCGAGTTCATCCGGGACCTGCCGCTGATCCGCTCGCTGATCATCGGCGTGGTCGGCGTGGCCTTCGGGGCGGGGGTCGTCGTCAGCATCGGGCCCGAGTTCGTGCGCGAGTCCCTGGGGCGCCCAGCCACCGACTGGCCACGCATGATGACCTCGGTGGGGGTTGGGCTGGTCGCCGGAATCGTGGCCGTGCCGCTGGTCACCAGGCGGATCAGTCAGGAGCGGCTGTTCCCCCTCTGCCTTGCGGCCACGGGGGTCATCGCGGCCATCATCTCGACGGTGCCGACGTTCGCCATGGCGCTGGTCTTCGCCTTCGTGCTCGGCGTCGCGGCCGGCCTCGGCTTCGTCATCGGTTACGAGTTGCTGCAGCGCAACACCACCGACGAGGTCCGTGGCAAGACGTTCGCGGCGTTCTACACGGGCACCAGGGTTGCGCTGTTCTCCGCGCTGGGCATCGCCCCGTTCGTCGCTGGTGCCGCCAGCGGCGCGCTGTTCCTCAACGGGCGGTTTCTGCGGCTGTCGGGCATCCGCATGACCATCTTCGCCGGCGGCATGGTTGCGTTGTACGCGGCGTTGGTGGCCTTGCGCGGCATGTACCGGGCCCTGCGCGTGGAGCGACCCACGCCCATGCGCATCCCTGGCATCCCTTCCGCCGGGGGCCCGAGGCCTGGACTGTTCATCACCTTCGAGGGGGTGGAGGGGGCCGGCAAGTCGACCCAGGTCAAGGCGTTGGTGAGCGCGCTGCATGACGAGGGACACGACGTCGTGGTGACCCGCGAGCCGGGCGGCCCGCCGGTCGCCGAGCGCCTCCGCGAGGTGCTGCTGGATCCCAACTCGCAAGGCATGCACCCGCGCACCGAGGTGCTGCTGTACGCCGCCGCCCGGGCCGAGCACGTCGAGCGGGTCGTGGCCCCCGCCCTCGCCGAGGGCAGGACCGTGGTGTGCGACCGCTTCATCGACAGCTCGCTGGCCTATCAGGGCTACGCCCGTGACGTTGGCGACGCCGACGTGCTGGAGATCAACCGCTGGGCGGTGGCCAACCTGCTGCCCGACGTGGTGGTGCTGCTCGACCTGGCCGCCGACGAGGGGCTGCGGCGCATCCGTGAGCGCGCCGAGCAACGCCGGCGCAGTGGTCGTCCCCGGGGTCCCCGACCCCTGCGGCTGGGCGCCGCCGATGCGGGCGACGAGGACTGGCGTGAGCAGACGACGCCCGATCGCGTCGAGTCCGAGGACCTGGCCTTCCACCGGCGTGTGGCCGACGGCTACCGGCAGCTGGCCGAGCGCGACACCGAACGGTTCGTGGTGATCGACGCCGCCGCGAGCACGCACACCGTCGCCGCCCAGGTCCGCGTCGCGCTGCGGCCGTGGCTGCCTCAGCCACCGGCCGAATCGTCCGAGCCGCCGCACACCCGACCCGAGGCCGGGTAGGCGTGGCCTCGCCCACGCTGGTGGTGGAACCTTGGGACGTGCCCGCCCAGCGCCAGGCGGTTGCGGTCCTGCGGGGCGCCGTCGAGCGGTCGGAGGTCAGCCATGCCTGGGCGCTGGTCGGCCCTGCCGACGTCGGGCAGGAAGCGGCGACGCGCTGGCTGGCCGCCGCGCTCAACTGCGGGGCGATGGTGCCGCCGTGCGGCGGCTGCGACATCTGCCGGCGTTGCCTGCGCGGCGCGTACCCGGCGCTGCGGGAGTTCGCGCCCACCGGTGCGATGTACCGCGTGGACGAGGTGCGCGAGCAGTGGTTGCGCACCGCCTTTCACACCCCCTCGGAAGGCACCTGGAAGGTCCTGCGCATCGCGCACGCCGACCGCATGAACGAGGCCGCCGCCAACGCCTTCCTCAAGGGGCTGGAGGAGCCTCCTCCCAGAACCGTCTGGGTGCTGGAGGTGACCGACCCCGACGAGCTGCCGGACACGATCCTGTCGCGCTGCCGGGTGGTGCGATTCTCGGGCTGGGGCGCCGACGAGCTGGACGCCGAGGCTCGCCGGCTGGGGCTGGACGACGCGACGGAACGTGCGCTGGCGGTGCGCGCCGCCATGGGTTCCCCTCGGGCCTTGCGCCGGCTCGCCTTGCCGCAGGGGCGCGACGACCTGCGGGCGCACCGGTCCATCCCCTCCCGGCTGCGCGACGAGGGTCCCGCCTTCGCGCTCATAGCAGCCCGCGCCCTGGACGACGAGGTGAAGCGACGGACGGCGGCGCTTCGCGCTGAGGGTCGCGCCGAGATCGAGACGGTGGCGGAGCGCAGCGGCGACGAGCTGCCTCGTGGGGTCGCCAAGCAGATGACCGAGCGTCTCGCCCGACGGGAGCGCGAAGTCCGCGTCGTCACGCTGCACGCCGCGCTGGACGACCTGCTCGGCTGGCTGCGTGACTGCCTGCTGGTGGGCGCGGGCGGGGATCCCGCGGCATCGCTGCACGCCGACGCGGCCGAGCTGCTGCGCCGCGACGCTGAGGCGCTGGGGCCTCGACGCCTGCTGCGGGCCTGCGATCTGGTGCTGGCCACGCGCGATGATCTGGAGCTCAACGTCGGTCAGGGCCTGGCCCTGGAAGCGCTGCTGCTGCAGTTGTCAGCCCTGATGCTGGATCAAGCCGCCGAGACGCCCAGCGGCTGAAAGTCGATGTCCGGGTGATCCTGCATCGCCCAGTCCAGGGCGTAGTCGGAGGCCAGCAGCACCAGCCACCTGCCCCGCGTGTCGGAGCACACCAGCGTCCCGCGCTGCCCCGTCAGCCGCTGCGCCTCGGCTGCGGTGACCCCTCGGGCCAGTTGCCACGGTGCTGGGGTCATCAGTACCTGGCAACCGAACTCCGTGGCCAGACGGTAGGCGGCCACCTCGAACTGCAGCTGGCCGACGCCGGCGAACAGCGGCTCTTGGTCGCCGAAGTCCGGGCGGCGCAGCAGGTGGACCACGCCCTCCTCGTCCAGCCTGGCGATGCCGCTGCGGAACTGCTTGTACCGCCCGGTGTCGCGATTGCGCACGGTGACGAACCGCTCCGGGGCGAACGTGGGGATCGGTGCGAACGCCACCTTGGGGCCGGCGTACAGGGTGTCACCGACGAGCAGCTCGCTGGCATTGACCACGCCGACGATGTCGCCGGGAACCGCCTGCTCGACGGTGGTGCGATCACGCGCGAACAGCTGATGGGCGTACTTGAGTGTGTAGGGGCGCCCGGTACGGGCGTGCACCGCGGCCATGCCGCGCTCGAAGCGCCCGCTGCACACCCGCAGGAACGCCATGCGGTCGCGGTGACGCGGGTCCATGTTGGCCTGGATCTTGAACACCTGGGCGCTGAAGGGCGCGTCGA
>JALZLC010000103.1 GCA_030858885.1 Actinomycetota bacterium | reverse complement strand
GGCGCCTGCACGTGGGCCAGCGGCAGCCAGCCGTGCAGCGGGAACACCGGGATCTTGACCGCGAAGCCGACGAAGAAGGCGAGGAAGGGCGCGATCTGGAAACCGCGGGTCCACCCCCCGGCGGCCGCCTCCAACGCCGCCATGTCGAAGGTGTGCGGGTCGGCAGCGAGGTATACGGCAAAGATGCCCAGCAGCATGAGGACCGAGCCGCCCAGGGTGTACATGAAGAACGTCAGGGTGGCCCGCTCTTTGAGCGGGCCGCCCCATATCCCGATCAGGAAGAACATCGGAACCAACGCGATCTCCCAGAACACGTAGAACAGGAACCAGTCGCGCGCGACGAACACACCGAGGATGGAGAATTCCAGTAGCAGCATCCACGCGAAGTACGCCTTGGTGTTACGCCCCACCTTCAGCGACGCCATCAGCGCCACGACCGTGAGCAGGGTCGTGAGCAGCACCAGGGGATAGCTCAGCCCGTCAACGCCGAGCGTGTAGGTCATACCGAGCTCGGGGATCCAGGTCGACTGCTCGGTGAACTGCGGCTCGGACGAGGAGCGGTCGAACCGCAAGAGCAGGCCCCATGACAGCACCAACGTGGCGCCGGCAGCAGCCAGGGCCACGCCCTTGGTGAGCGCGGTCTGGCCGCGGGGGAGCAGCAGGATCGCGACCAGCCCGAGGATGGGCAGCCAGGTGATGACGGTGAGGATGCGCATGGCGCTCGTCTGGTCCCGGCGTCGTGGGCGGCTAGGCCTGCGCGAGGGTCTTGGGGGCCGTCCTCGTCGCAAACTCGTGGTGGGAATCGGGTGTCAGCCGCTCGTCGCCCACGCGCCTGACGGTGCCGCCGTCGGCGATGTAGTTGACCTCGAAGTCGTGCAGGCGTTCCATGACCGTGGGGTCGACGTAGTGGACGCCGCCGAAGTCCAGCGTGACCGTCTTACCGGGCGGCAGGGTGTCGAGCTTAGACCGCAGCGGGATGAAGTTGTGGAACCCCAAGGCCTTGCGGAGCTGCACGGTGATCTGGTCGCCCTGCTCGGTGACGGCCACCGCTGGCTTGAACAGGTTGCCGATCGACGTGCCCTTCACCACCGCCCAGATCAGGCCCAGGAGGATGCCGGTCGCCACCCCGATCAGCAGGTCGGTCAGCAGCACCGCGAAGGCGGTGATGAGCATGAGCACGAAGTCCACCTTGCCGACGTGCAGCGCGTGACGGAAGTCATTGGGGTGGGCGAGCTTGAAGCCGATCACCAGCAGGATGCCGGCCAGCGCCGCCAACGGGATGAGCTCGAGCAGGGCGGGGGCCGCGAGGACGAACACCGCCAAGAAGACCCCGTGGAAGAAGTTTGACCAGCGGGTACGGGCCCCGTTGAGGATGTTGGCCTTGCTGCGGACGACCTCGGCGATCATGGGCAGGCCGCCAATGGCGCTGGACACCAGGTTGCCGGCGCCCTTGCCGATCAGCTCCTTGTTCATGTTGGAGCGGCGCTGCCAGGGGTCGAGCTTGTCGACCGCCTCGGTCGTGAGCAGCGACTCGAGGCTGGCCACGAACACGTACAGCACGACCCACTTGATCGCGGGCCCGGACAGGAGGGCGGAGAAGTCGGGACCGGTGAAGCCGGCGAGCAGGCCGCCCTCGCCCAGGTCCAAGCGGGGGCCGGCACCGCTCACCAGGGCGATCAAGGTGCCGACGATGACCGCCACGAGCGGAGCGGGAACGACCTTGGCGATGGCGCCGAGCCTGGGCCACAGCACCATGACCAGCACCGCCGCGAGCCCCACCAGAGCGGTAGCGGGCACGGGGTCGAGAACGCTCTCGGGGATCGACGTGAGGATCCCGAGGCCGTGTTCGCGCGGGTTCTCGCGGCCGACCGCCACGTGGATCTGTCCGGCCATGATGATCAGGCCGATGCCTGCCAGCATCCCGTGGATGACCGACAGGGGGAAGAAGCCGGTGAGCTTGCCGGACCTGGCCAGGCCGAGCACGATCTGGATCGCGCCGGCGACCACGCCGACCGCCAGCGCTCCCTCGAAGCCGAGCTCGGTCACGGCACCGGCGACGATGACGATCATCCCGGCGGCGGGGCCGTTGATGGTCACGTACGAGCCGGACAGAAGGTTGGCCAGCGTCCCCGCGACGATGCCCGAGATGATGCCGGCGATCGGCGGGGCGCCGGAGGCCAGCGCGATCCCCAGGCACAGCGGCAACGCGATGAGGAAGATGATGAACCCCGAGACAGCGTCGTTCTTGCCGTTCTCGACCAGCCCCGGCAACCAGTCCTTGGGTGGGACTGGGCGGCCTTGTGCCATCGGCGCGGCAGGGGTCTGTTGACCAGCGGTCATCGCGATGCCCTCCTCGGGTGGCGCGTTACGCCTCGCTGTGCGGCGGAGCTGACTCGGCCGCTGGTGGGACGATGCATGAATTTTTGATGAAGGGCAAGCATTTTTCACGGTAGCTTCATAAACCCGCCTCCCCGGCCTGGGCGTGGCAGGCTGTGCGCAGCAACCCTCGGACACCCCGTAGACGACAGGAGGCGTGATGCGGGTGCTCGTGGTCGAGGACGAGGACAAGATGCGGGCCGTGCTGCAGCGCGGCCTGCGGGCTGCCGGCTACGCCGTCGACGGGGCACCGGACGGCGAAGCGTGCCTGGCCCTGGCGGCAGGGGGTGACTACGACGCCCTCGTGCTCGACATCGTGTTGCCCGGCATGGACGGCTTCGAGGTGTGCCGCGCGCTGCGCCGCGCCGAGGTCTGGACGCCGGTGCTGCTGTTGACCGCACTGGGCAACGTCGAGGACCGCATCACCGGCCTAGACGCCGGCGCCGATGACTACCTCACCAAGCCGTTCGCGTTCGAGGAGTTGCTGTCGCGGCTGCGCGCGCTGATCCGCCGCGGCCGCCCGCCACGACCGACCGCCCTGGCCTGCGGCCCGCTGACGCTGGATCCCGCCACCCGCGTTGTCACCTGGGCGGGGGCGTCAGTGGACCTGTCCAGCCGCGAGTTCGCTCTGCTGGAGTACCTCATGCACCACGCCGGTGAGGTCGTCCAGCGCGCCACGATCCGCCGTCATGTCTGGGGTGGCCAGGCCGATGAGCAGTCCTCCAACATCATCGATGCCTACGTGAAGAACCTGCGGGACAAGATCGACCGGCGCTTCGGAGCCGACGTGATCGAGACGGTCAGAGGCGTGGGCTACCGGCTGCGCCACCAAGCCGCCGAGTGAGCCCGCGATGACTGCATGGCTGCGCGCCCTGCCCACCAGCGTGCGCTTCGCCACCATGACCAGCTCGGCCTTCCTGGTGCTCATGGTGCTGGCGGGAGTGGTGGGCTACCGCGAGTTCCGAGCCAGCCTGCGCGACACCATCGACGAGCGCCTGGTCGACGTCGCTGCCGTCCAGGCCAACGCCGTCGAGGGCACGGCCAGCGGCACCAGCCCCGACGGGGAACTGCTCGCCGACCTCGCGCCCGACGCCGGCGGCGGCGTGACGCCCAGCGACATCGAGGCCCAGATCCTGACGCGGGACGGCGCGGTGCTGCGAACGACGCAGGGCCTGGAAGGGGTGGCCGGGCTGGTGGCGGGCCGGCGCCTGGTGCGGGTGGCCGCGGGGGTGCCCGTCTTCGGTGACGCGGTCATCCGCGGCGAGCCCCTGCGGTTCGTCGGCACCGCGGTGGCCGACGGATCGGGCCGCATCGTCGTCGTCACTACGCCGATCACCGCGCTGGCCGACGCCGAGCGAACCTTGCTAGCCGTCTTCGGGCCCGTCGCCCTCGCCGGCAGCGCCTTCGCTGGCCTGGCCGGGGCGTGGATCAGCCGGCGCGGGCTGACGCCGCTGGCGCGCATGGCCGCGGAGGCCGACGCCATCGGCGCCTACGACCTGTCCCAGCGCCTGCCGGTGCCGGCCCGCCGCGACCAGATCCGCCAGCTCGGGTCCACGCTCAACCGCATGCTCGAACGGCTCGACGCGGCCGTGCAGCGGGAGCGCGACTTCACCGCCGAGGTCAGCCACGAGCTGCGGACCCCGCTGGGAATCCTGCGCGCCGAGGTCGAGCTGGCGCGCGCCGCGGCCGCGGAGCCGGCGGCGCGGGAAGGTCTGAGCAGCGCGTTGGAGGAGATCGACCGCCTCACTGCCGTGGTCGAGGACCTGCTGTTGTTGGCCCGCGCGGACGCGGCGGCGGTGTTCGACCGCCGCCACGTCGTGGACCTGGGCGAGTTGGCCTCCGCCGCGGTCCAGCGCTTCCACCGAGTCGCCGCGGCCCGGGGTGTGACGCTGGCTGCCAGCGGCAGCGCCACCATCACCGGCGACGCCCCTGCTGTTGAGCGGGCGTTGGCGAACCTGGTCGACAATGCGCTGCGTCACACGCCGGCCGGCGGCACGGTTAACATCCACGCCGAGCCGGGGACCCGCGGGGCCATCCTGGTCGTACGCGACAGCGGGCCGGGGGCCGAGACCCAGGCGCTGGCCACCCTGTTCGATCGTTACACCCCCGCGGCGTCGCGCCCCGGTTCGGCCGGTCTGGGGCTGTCGATCGTCGCTGCCGTCGCCGCCTCCCACGGGGGCGGTGTGCGGGCGCGCAACCTGCCCCAGGGCGGCCTTGAGATCACCGTGGAGCTGGTCGGCGGCAACGGCTAAGCGCGGGCCGTTCAGGTCGGCGGTGAGAACGTGTCCTTGAACGATTCGAACAGGTCCTGTGACGCTTCCCAGTTCTCCTCGCGGGTCTGGAAGTTCAGAGCGTAACCGTAGTCCCCGGCGACGAGGCCGAGGTTGTACGCGTGCAGCTGGCGATCGCCCTCGGTGTAGGTGTACTCCCACAGCGCGGCGTTGTAGTCGCGATAGTCCTCTTGCTCGATGCTGACCTCGGTGTAGTTGTCGTGGCTGGCTGCGAAGGAGTCGGACTGCGCCTGCCAGTCGGCGACCGGGTCGTCCCTTGGCTCGTCGGTGTAGTCGATGCGCAGGTAGCTGCCACTGTCCGGGTCCTGCAGGTCGGTGGCGGTGGCGCTGCGCTCGACGACCTGCCAGTCGCCGGGGTAGCCGATGGTGGCGCCGGTGCCGGCGACGGTGAAGGTGGTCCAGCCCTCCGGCAGCGCGGCGCTGCCGTCGTCGGGCGGCTCGGTCTCCTCCGGCTCGGTCTCCTCGGGCTCGGTGGGTTCCGGTTCGGTTTCCTCCGGTTCGGTTTCCTCCGGCTCGGTTTCCTCCGGCTCGGTCGGCTCCTCGGTCGGCTCTTCGGTCGGCTCGGGATCCTGCTCCGTCGGCTCTGGGTCGTCGGCCGGCTGGGAGGCGTCCGGCTGGGGGTCGGCGGCCTGCGGCGGATCGTCCGAGCCGAGACCACCGAACGCGAAGGCGAGGCCCG
>JALZLC010000099.1 GCA_030858885.1 Actinomycetota bacterium | reverse complement strand
GTTGCAGATCGATCAGCAGGTTGAGGATGGCCGCCTGCACCGACACGTCCAGTGACGACGTGGGCTCGTCGAGGATGACGAGCTGGGGGCCGGTGCAGAAGGCTCGGGCGATGGCCACCCGCTGCTGCTGCCCACCGGACAGCTCGCGCGGTCGGGCGTCGAGGTGCTCTGGGCCCAGCTGCACGGCACGCAGCAGCTCGGCCAGCGTCTCGTCGTGCCGGGCGACGTCGCCGGCGTCGAGCTTTCGCATCTGACGTCGCAGGATCTGGCGGATCCGGTGGCTGGGGTTCAACGTCCCGTCGGGGTGCTGGAAGACCATCTGCAGGGAACGCCGCGAGGCGACGCTGCGCTTGTTGGCGGGCTTGGTGACGTCGACGCCCGACAGGATGACCTCGCCGTCGTCGGGCACCTCCAATCCCGCGATCATGCGCGCAAGGGTGGTCTTGCCCGAACCGGACTCGCCCACGATGCCAAGGATGCGCCCTGGCCCGAGGGTGAATGCGGCGTCCGCCACGGCGACCAAGTCACGTCCCTGCGCGCGGAAGACCTTGCGCAGCCCGCGCACCTCCAGGAGCGCGCCGTCGCCCGCCGCCGCGCCGTCGCCCGTCACCGCGGCTCGCCCGTCGCTTGCGGTTACAGTCGGCGGTCCGGCCCGTGCCACCTCCTCGTGGAAGAAGCAGCGGCTGTGCTGGCTGCCGCCCGCCGGGTACAACGCCGGATGCTGTTCGCGGCAGCGTGGCTTGCGGAACGCACAGCGGGGCTCGAAAAGGCAGGCACCCGCCGGTGCGTCGGTGTCACCACTGGGCAGCGGTTCCAGCCGGCGCGAGTCCTTCGACACGCCGGGCGGCACCCGGCAGGCCAGCAGCCCCCGGGTGTACGGGTTGGTGGGGCGAGTAAAGACGCCCTCGGTGTCGCCAGTCTCGACCAGCTCGCCTCGGTAGAGCACGCCAACCCGCTCGCAGACGCTGGCCACCAAGCCGATGTCGTGGCTGATGAACAGGATCGCCGCGCTGGTCTTTGCCCGCAGGTCGGCGAACAGCTGCATGATGTCCGACTCGACCGTGACGTCCAGGCCGGTCGTGGGCTCGTCGAGGATCAGCAGGTTGGGGTCCATCGCCAGCGCCATGCTGATGACGATGCGCTGCTTCTGGCCGCCGCTGAACTGGTGGGGATAGCGGTCGTAGGCGCGGTGGGGCTCGGGGAGGCCGACCAGCTCGAGCATTCCTTCGGCGCGGCCCCTGGCCTCGTCCCGATTCAATCCCAGATGCGCTCGGTACACCTCCGCGATCTGCTCGCCAGCTCGCAGCGACGGGTTCAGGGCCCCCGACGGGTCCTGGTACACCATCGCGATGTGGTTGCCGCGGATGCGCGACAGCTCGCGCTGCGTCAACGGCACCAGGTCGGTGTCCTGGTAGCGGATGCAACCGCCGGTGATCTGCCCGTTGGCAGGCAGGTAGCGCATGATCGCCATGCCGAGCGTGGTCTTGCCCGAGCCGGACTCACCGACCAACCCCACCGCCTCACCGGAGGCGATGGCCAGCGACACCCCGCGGATCGCGGCGACCAACCCGGCGCCGGTCCGGTAGCCGACCGACAGGTCCTCCACCTGCAGGACGGGCCCGGCTTCGGTCATGAGCGCAGCTTCTGCGCGACGACGTTGATGGCCACGATCAGCGAGGCGATCGCCGCCGCCGGGGCCACCACCACCCAAGGGGCGATCTGGTAGAAGGGCCGGCCCTCCGACACCATCAACCCCCAGTCCGGCGTTGGCGGTTGGATGCCGAAGCCCAGGAATGACAGCGTGGCGACGGCGAAAATGGACAACGCAAGTCGCAAGGTGTACTCGACGTTGAGGGTACCGACGATGTTGGGCAGCAGCTCACGGAAGAGGATGAAGGCGCCGGACTCTCCCCGCATCCTCGCTGCCGCGACAAAGTCGCGGTCCCGCCACGACAGCACCGCGGAGCGCACCACACGGGCGTTGTACGGGGCGAGCATCACCGCGATGACCACCACCAGGTTGAGCCGCGAGGGGCCGAGCATGGCCAGCACCACCGACGCGATGACGATGATGGGAAACGCCATCAACAGGTCGAGCGAGCGCATCAGCAGCTCGTCGACCTTGCCTCGGTAGAACGCCGCACACAGGCCTATGGCCGTACCGATGGCCACGCCCAGGGTCGTCGACGCGACGCTGACGATCAGCACGCTGCGGCTGCCGGCGAGGATGCGGCTGAAGATGTCGCGGCCGAGGTTGTCGGTGCCCAGCCAGTGCTGGGCCGATGGCGGCTCGTAGCGGCTCGTCAGCTCCTGCTCGGTTGGCCCGTAGGGCACGAGCTGGGGCCAGAACACGGCGATGACGACCCACACCAGCAGGACCAGCAGCGCCATCGCCACCCCAGGCGAGTGGCGCAGCGCGCGAACGCGCCTCATGCGGCACCGCCCGCAACCTGTGCGCGCACCCGCGGGTTGAACGCCGTGTACAGCAGGTCGGCCGCCAGGTTGGACAGCATCAGCACGGCGGCCAGGATCAAGACGATGGCCTCCAGCAGAGGCACGTCTTGCACCAGGGCGGCCTGCAGCAGCAGCTGTCCGATGCCCGGGTAGTTGAAGACGTTCTCGATGACGACGAGCCCGCCGATCAACCAGGCGATCTGGTTGGCGATGACGGTGATCGCGGGCAGCAGGGCGTTGCGCAGCACGTGCCGGGTGATGACTGTGCGGAAGCCCAGGCCCTTGAGCACGGCGGTCCGGGTGTAGTCGGCCTCGAGCTCTGTCACCATGCTCGCGCGCACCGTCCGGGCGATGTAGCCGACCAGCACCGGGCTGATCGCCACGATCGGCAGCACCAGGAACCACAGGGTCTCCAGGGGGCCGGCGCCGTCGGGAATACGCGCCGACGACGGGAACCAGGGCAGCAGCAGGCTGAAGAACAGAATCAAGAACATGCTGCTGACGAACTCGGGGATCGTGATCGACACGATGCTGACGCCGTTGATCACCCGGTCGGTCAGCGTGCCCCTGCGCAGCGCCGACGCGATGCCCGCCGCCACCCCCACCGGGATGATGACCGTGAAGGCGACGGAGGCCAGGATCAGCGAGTTGTAGAGCCGCCCGGCGATCAGCGGCGCGATCGGCGTGCCCAGCCGCCAGGAGTCTCCCCAGTTGCCGGTCAGAAAGCCGCCCATCCAGTCGGCGTAGCGGACGTACAACGCGCGGTCCAGGCCGAGGTCACGGCGGACCTGTTCGACGTTCTCGGCAGTGGCGTACTGACCGAGGATCAGGTTGCCGATGTCGCCCGGCAGGATCTCCACCATCGCGAAGATCAGGACCGATACCAGCGTGAGCAGCAGCAGCATCACACCCAGCCGCTTGGCGAAGTAGCGGAGGAGCCCGGGCGCCGCGCTGCCCGCCAAGGCCTACCCGACGGTGGTGCTGCGAAAGTCGACGAAGTTGGCGGGGTGACTGTCGTAACCGCTGACGTTGTCCCGAGTGGCCGACAGCGTGTCCTGGAACCAGGGAATAACCGCTGGGACCTCCTCGTGCATGATCGCCGCCATCTCGCCGGCGATCTGCGCTCGCTCGCCGGTGTCGACGGTCGCGTTAAGCTCACTCAACAGCCGGTCGAAGTCCCGATTGCACCAGTGCGGGACATTCCAGTCGACGCCGCACTGGAAGCTGAGCGCCGGCATCTGAGCCACCGAGGAGCGGTGCAGCCACGTCTCCATCGCCAGCGGAAGCTCCGTCCAGTGCTGGTAGTACACGTCCGTCGGCTCGACTTTGATCTTGATGCGGAAGCCGGCCGGCTCGGCCATGTCCGCTACGGCTTGGGCGAAGATGCCGATGCCGCCGTAGGTCACCAGCTGCGTGTCGAGGCCGTCGCGGTAACCGGCCTCGGCCAGCAGCTGCTTTGCCCGCTCGATGTCCTGCGTCCGCTGCTCGGCGTCCACGGCGTCTTGGAAGCCGTAGACGGGTGACAGCCAGGAGTCGTTGGCGACCGCGGCGTGACCCGCCCACAGCTCGTCCACGATCTCCTGGCGGTCGATCGTCAGCGCCAGCGCCTGGCGGACCCGCTTGTCGTCCCAGGGCTCGGTGTCCACGCGCATCGTCAGCTGGGCGTGCGTGGCGCTGGGTGCGGCCAGCACCGTGACCCCGCTGCCCTTGGGAACGGTGTCGACCAGGTCGCCGGGCAGCAGCGTCAGCAGGTCGACATCGCCGCTTTGGATGGCGGTGATCTGCGCGCCGAAGTCCTCGTAGTAGACGGCCTCCATCCGCTCGAGCTTCGGCATCCCCTCTTCCCAGTAGTCGGCGTTGCGCTCGAAGACCGCGCCCTGGCGAGGGGTGTACTCGGCGAGCTTGAACGGCCCTGTCCCGATCGGGTCCTTCTCGAAGTTGCCGGACCAGTCAGAGGGCAGGATCGCGGCCTGGTAGGCCGTCACCCAGGCGGGAAAGTCGCCCACCGGCTCGGTCAGCTCGAAGCGCACCGTGTAGTCGTCGACCGCCGTCGTGCCGCCCTTCTCCAGGAAGGTGAAGGAGCCGGCGGCCGCTGACTGCTCCTTGGGATCGACGATCCGGTCGAAGGTCGCCACGACGTCTTCGGCGTCAAAGTCCGACCCGTCGTGGAAGGTCACGCCCTCCCGCAGCTTGAAGGTCCAGGTCCGCGCGTCCTGGCTGTCCCATTCCGTGGCCAGATCTGGCTGCAGGGACAGGTCCTGGCCGAGACGCACCAGGTAGTTGACGACAGGTTGCACGGTGTGGATGTCGCCCAGCGAGCTCATCATGTGGGGGTTGATGGTGTTGGGCGGAGCAGCCGCGTAGGTCAGCTCACCACCGCCACCCGCCCCGGCTGCGGCCTCGTCGCCGTCGCTTGCGGCCTCGCTGGCGGACCCCGCCTGCAGGCGGTCGTCCGCGGTGTCGGAGATCGGAGCGCAAGCGGCCAGCAGCAGCAGCGCAACGGCCATCGCAGGGCCCCGGCCCACCAGGCACCGAAGGAGCACGATCATGGTCTCTCCAACCTGGGACGGGTGAGGGGCCGGCTGTGTGCCGCCGGCCCCCCGTTGCGGCGCTTCCCGCCGTCGGCCGCTGAGGCCGTGAGCACGCGCTGCATCGGATGTCACCATAGACCCACGCACGCCACGCCGGTACCCCCAGATCGGGCCCCCTCGTCGCGCCGCCTGCGAGGCCGTTTCTCCGCGTGAGGACGCGAGAGGGAACAACGAGGCGATTTGCGTCGGGTGGGTCAGCCTGTCACGTTGTGGGCAACTGCACCACGTACGCCATCACGAGAGGTCGAGGGACCCGGCCCGCCGACGCCTCCGCAACCACTTGATTCCGTCAAGCAGGTGCGACATCCGGCCCCGCACCGTCGGGGGAAGATGGAGGAGACGCCTCGTGACCTATGTCCAAGCGCTGCAATGCCGAGAATGCGGCCGCCGCGTCGACGTGGCCGCCACCCATGCCTGCGAGTTCTGCTTCGGCCCTCTCGAGGTCGTGTACGACTACGACGCCATGCGCGGCGTGGTCACCCGGGAGCGCATCGAGGCCGGTCCACCGACGTTGTGGCGCTACGCCGATCTGCTGCCGGTCCTTGATGGGCCCGCCGACATCCGGGACGCCGGCAGG
>JALZLC010000082.1 GCA_030858885.1 Actinomycetota bacterium | reverse complement strand
TGGTGTCCTCCGTACACTAATGACATGCCCCCGGTCGCTACCCAAGATTCCGCGGTTCTGGCAACCTCCGTCGCCCTCAAGGAGTGGAGTGCGGCCGCGGTGGCCCTGCTCGATGGCCGCCAGACCGTGTTGTTGCGCAAGGGCGGGATCCACGAGAAGTCCTTCCGCGTCGATCGAGATCGCTTCGTGCTGTTCCCCACCGTGGCGCACAGCCACCGTGAGCGCGTCCGGCAGGAGCACCGCGACGTCTTGGCGGCGGGTGAGGCCGATGTCGACGAGGCGCGCGGCTCCATCACGGTGCGCTGTGGCGTGTCGCTGGTCGACGTGGTAGCGGTGGCGCGGCCCGAGGGGCTGGTCGACATCGCCGATCTGCACATCTGGACCGAGGAGTCTGTCCGTACGGACCGCCTGGAGTTCCGACCCAAGCACCAGCTGCAAGTGCTCGTCGTCCGGGCGGTGCAGCTGTCCCAGCCCGTGACCCTGCCGAGGTTGGAGGCCTACGCCGGCTGCCGGTCGTGGGTCGAGCTGCCGGTGGGGTGGGACGGCAGCGGTCGGCAGGTGCACGCCGAGTACCGACTCGAGGCCGACGCCCGCCGGGTGCGCGCCGCGGTGGGCTGAACACCCGCCGCCTCCTCCCGCGACAGCAACCACCGGGACCACGAGCAAAGCCGCGACCACGCATGAGGGGATCGAGGTGCGGTTCACCGACCGGCACGACGCAGGCCGCCAGCTGGCCGAGCGGCTGGCGCCGCTACGAGACAGCAAGCCGGTGGTGCTGGCGCTGCCGCGGGGAGGCGTGCCCGTCGCGGCGGAGGTTGCCAAGGCGCTGCACGCTCCGCTGGAAGTCTTTGTGGCTCGTAAGCTCGGCGCGCCCGGTCGCCCTGAGCTGGGGATCGGGGCCATCGCCGAGGGCGGCGTGGTCATCCTGGACGAGCAGGCGGGTCCCTGGCGCGGCGACGACGACCAGCTGCGCGCAACGACCGCCGCCGAGCAGACCGAGCTGGAGCGCCGTGTCGACCACTACCGGGGTGGACGCCCCTTGCCGCCGCTGGCCGGGGCCACCGTGATCCTCGTCGACGACGGTCTGGCCACCGGCGGCACCGCCCGCGCCGCCCTGGCCGCGCTCAGCGAGCACCAACCCCGGCGCCTGATCCTTGCGGTTCCCGTCGCCCCTCCCGCGACGGTGCAACGGCTGGCCGCCGAGGCTGACGAAATCGTGGCGCTGCACACCCCCGCGGTTTTCACGGCCGTTGGCCAGTGGTACCGGCACTTCGACCAGACCACTGACGCGGAGGTGCTGGCGCTGCTCGGCAGAGGACCCCACGCGCACGGGGATACCCGCTGAATGACGGGCCGGGCGATGGGTGGCGAATGAGCGGTGAAGGCAGCGCTGGGGGCGCTGGGGTCCGAAGGGTGCGCATCCCCGCCGACGGCCGTGAGCTCGACGGCGATCTCGTGTTCCCCGAGGGCCACCGTGCGCTGGTGGTGTTCGCTCACGGCAGCGGCAGCAGCCGCGCCAGCCCGCGCAACCGTGCGGTCGCCGACGTCCTGCAAGCCGCGGGCATGGCGACGCTGCTCGCCGATCTGCTGACCGCCCACGAGGACGCCCTTGACCGGCGCACCGCCGAGCTGCGCTTCGACATCGCACTGCTCGCCCGGCGACTGGCCGCCATCGTGGCCTGGGCTGCCGCCCAACCGGAAGCCATTGAGCGGCGGATCGGCCTGTTCGGCGCCAGCACCGGCGCCGCCGCGGCACTGATGGTTGCTGCCGCCAAGCCCGAGCTGGTGGCGGCGGTGGTCTCAAGGGGCGGCAGGCCTGATCTCGCCGGCGCTGCGCTGCGCGACGTGCGTGCGCCGGTCTTGCTGATCGTCGGCGGCGACGACCCGACGGTGCTCCGGCTCAACACTGCGGCGCAGTCGACGCTGGGCTGTTCCCTGGCGGTCGTGCCGGGCGCTACCCACCTGTTCGAGGAGCCGGGAGCGCTGGAGTCGGTCGCCCGGTTGGCCGCCGACCACTTCACGGATCACCTTGCCTCAGACACGCGACCGTCGGGGTGGCAGCATTGACCTGACCGACCGTAACTGTGGCGGCGGATTCCGGTGCACCTGGAAAGTGACGCTTTGCGGATACCTCGGCAGCTCAAGACCTGGAGGGCGGCCCTGCTGGGCGCGCTTGTCGTGCTGCTCGCGGTCACCTTGCTGCCATCGCTAGGCCCGCTGTCGGGCACCCGTGCCACGGCCTCATCGCAGCGCCGTACCGTGGTGTCCCAGGCTCCTTCCGAAGCGCCTGCCCCCTCGGTCACCGAGGCGCCGGCGCCCATGCTCACCGGGAACGCACCAGCGGGTTCAACCAACGAGGCGCTGGCGATGGGACAGCTGTCGGCGCCGGCAGCGCCACAACCCAGCGGTTCCGTCCAGGCCGCGCGGTTCGGCAAGGTCAAGGCCCTGCAGCCGCGGCTGCGGCTACGCGACGTGGCCACTGACGCCGTCGCCGAGCGGGTGCGCCGGATCGACGGGGTGACGTTCGCCACCGCCATCGAGGTGGGTCGCGTGCCGATGAAGGGCCAGGAGGTCACCGTCGCCGCCGTCGACCCGCGCCGGTTCCGGCGGGTGACTCCTCAGCTGACCGCAGACGAGGTGGGCGTGTGGCAGCGCATCGTCGAGGGCGACGCCGCCTTCACCCACGACACGGGCACGAGGCTGCGCGCCGAGCTCGGCGCCACCGTCAAGGCCGGAGCGGAAGGTGCCGCCTTGCGCGTTGGTGCCTATGCCTCCAACGGCGTGCCGCCGGTGGCCGACCTGGTCGTCAACCGCGAGACCGCGCAGGAGTTGCGGTTACGGGGCCGGCGCCACGTTCTGGTGGCGCTCAGCGACGACGCCGACGCGGTCGCCGTGGCGTCGCAGATCGAGACCGCGCTCGGCGTCAGCGCCGGGGTGCTCGACCAACCCGAGACCCAGCGCGCCTTCCTCGTCGGTGAGGACGCCCGCGACGAGTTCGAGCCCTACACCTACGTCGACATGGGCGACGGAATGATCCAGATCGACGCCGACTGGGTGGAACGCAACATCGTCAGCCGCGACGTGCCGATCCTGACCGGCGCGGTGACCTGCCACCGCCTGATGGTCGGCCAGCTGGCTGGCGCCCTCGGCGAGATCGAAGAAGCAGGGCTCGCCGACCTCATCGACACGTCCGACTACGGCGGCTGCTGGGTGCCTCGCCACATCGACTTCAATCCCGCCAGGCCGCTGTCGATGCACTCGTGGGGGCTGGCGGTTGACTTCAACGTCTCCACCAACGGGCTGGGTCAGACGCCAACGATGGACCTGCGCATCGTCGAGATCTTCGACCGGTGGGGCTTCGCCTGGGGTGGGCGCTGGAGCCGCCCCGACGGCATGCACTTCGAGCTCGGCGCGCTGCTCGAAAGCCCCCAGGGCTGAGCCTTTGGGACCTTTGCGGGCCGGTTGACCCGCGGGCATACTCGCCGCACCCCTCCACGTCGGCGTGGCGGAACTAGGTAGACGCGCATGGTTGAGGGCCATGTGGACTTCGGTCCTTGGGGGTTCAAGTCCCCCCGCCGACACCGCTTCTGACCAGTGGAAACGCCCCCGGGGCCTCAGGCGCGCTTCTCGTCTCGGGACCCGTCTGCTACCCGTTTGCTACCCGGAGCCGAGAATGGCCGCCGCCGCCAGCTCGGCTGCGTGCGCGTCGTCACCCGGGCGGACGTGCGCGTAGATGGACAGCGTGATCGCCACGTCCGCGTGACCCAGACGCTTGGACAGCACCTCGGGTGACACTCCCGCCCGCAAGGCAGCGGTGGCGTAGCTGTGCCGGAGGCCGTGGACGTCGACTGGCGGGAGCTGTGACGCTCGTGCGAGCCGTTGGAACCGCCGGGACAGCGCCTCGGGGTTGACGCCGGCGCCGTCAGGTTGAGCGAAGACGAGCGGCCCGTGCGCGTCGTCGACCCAAGCCGGACCCATCATCATTCGCTCTTCGAGCTGGCGTGCGCGGTGTCCGCGCAGCACCGCGACCGTCGCCGGGTCCAGCGCGATGCTCCGCTCCCCCGCGTCGGTCTTAGCCGTGTAGCTCCAAACCGGCTGCCCGGCGGCCAGGGTGACGGTCTGCGCGACCGTCAACCGGGCGCCGTCGAGGTCGACGTCGGTCCACCGCAGCCCGAGCAGCTCGGCGCGCCGCAGCCCCGTTGTGGCGAACAGATGCCAGGCCGCGACGAGCCGGTCGGTGGCGACGTGCGCGAGGAAGGCTTGCAGCTGCGCACCCGTCCAGACGCGCTCCCGGGCCGCGCTGGACCGCGCCTGCTTCTGCGTCGGTGGGTTGGCGAGGTCCGCGACGTTCCGCAGCACGTGGCCGCGCTCGGTGGCGTCCCGCAACGCCTTGTGGATCATCGTGTGGACGTGACGGACGCTCTTGGGGGCGAGGCCCGTGCCGTCGCGCTTGCCGGACCGCTCCAGCTCCCGGTACAGCCCGTCCAGGTGCTCGGCGGTCAGCGCCTGGAGCGGGATGCCGCCGATGCGTGGGATGGCGTACACCCGGGCGGACTGCCGGTAGCCGGCCAGTGTGGTTGGCTTCACCCGGATGCCGTCGAGCCACTGCCCCAGGTAGGCCGCCACCGTCACCCGCGCCGGCATGACGTAGGTGCCCTTGCGGACGTTGGCGCGAGCCTCGTCGCGGTCGGCCTCGGCTTCCTTGCGGGTGCGGAACCCCGACACCCACTGCTGCCGGCGTTCACCCGTCACCGGGTCGCGTGGCAGCTCCAGCTTGTAGGCCCATCTGCTGCCGCGCTTGACGATCCCGTCGCGCATCTTCGGTGTACTCATGCCCTGTTCCTTTCGCCTGCCTGGCGCGGCCCGGGCGCGGGCGCCAGCAGCCGCCGTCGTCGCGCCTGCATGACCCAGCGGCCTGCTGTCGACCTCGACGCGTGCAGCACTTGGGCCACGGCCGCCGTGGGCGGGTCCCCCACTTGCAGCGCGGCGCGGTACACCTCCGCAACGCGTGTCAGCTCGTCATCGGTCAGCGGGCCGCCGTCGCGCCGTGGACCCTGCCGGTAGCGGGCGTAAAAGTCCCCGACACCGTCCGTGTGCAGCGGCGAGACCGTGATTCGGCCCGGCCCGGCCGCGGCCGACTTGGCTGCGACCGCCGTCGCCGTGATCCGCAGCAGCTTCGCCACCGGGACGCGGCGCAGACCGTTGGACGTGATCGGCGCTCCACCCTCCCGCCGGTTGACCTGCATTCCCGTGCAAACCGGTCCGTCGTCGCTCGTCTCGACGTCGAGGACCAGGTGGTAGGGCATCAGCTCATGACTGTCTTCTGCGGTGGCGGTCAATCGGACCTCGTAGGCCGCGGGCATCAGGTAGCCGCGGAAGCGCTTCCACGGCCCTACCAGGTTGAGTGGTGCCTCGACTCTCATAACCGGAACGGTATGCGCCCGTCATGCTGTGTCAATACAGAAGCGCATGCCTGTACCGACATGCGCAGCAGTTGGTTCACTTAGAACGGTATAGCCGCGTCGTAGGCCTGTACCATCGCCGGCATGGAAGCCCGTGATTTGGTCCGCCTCAGCGCCGCTCGCGCCGCTTCTCGCAGCGGTGACGCGCGTCGGCTTCGCGTCGCCGCTGGACTGACTCAGGCCGAAGTCGCCGAGGTCTGCGGCGTCACCCAGGGAGCGGTCAGCCACTGGGAGGCTGGCACACGCGTCCCTCGCGGCACCGCCGCCCGGCGCTACGCGCGGCTGCTGGAAACGCTGCGGCGCGGGGTGGCGGCTTGACGCTCGACGACGCCCCCGACGTCCTCACCGTCGAGCAGGTGGCGGCCGTCCTGTCCATCGGCCGCAACCAGGCCTATGAGGCGGTTCGGCGCGGCGACATTTACGCGGTGCGCCTCGGCCGCTCCCTGCGCGTCCCCAAGGCGGCCGTGCTGCGGCTGCTGAACCCCGAGGGGCGGTAAGGCGGCGTGAGTCCCCCACAGCGATGCCGCCGAAGCGCTGCGTTCGACAACGGCGTCGGCTCGTGGCCGTGGCTGGCGAACACCCACCCCCGCCATCGCCCGGCCGACTATCTGGCGTACTTCCTGTTGGACGAGGGAGTAGGCATCGACGATCGCCTGGCCGCCGTCGATTTGTTCGCCGACCGGTGGGGCGAGGTCGCGCTCGTCGAGGCGCTGCGCACCGCGCACCGGCTCGCGCCGCTGGACCCGCGACTCGCGTTGCTGCTGCGACGGTTGACGTTGGCGGGCCGGCGATGACGCGCGACTATTTCGCCTTGTCGCTGCCCGGCCCCGACGACGAAGACTCGGGCTGGCAGCCTGCCGCCGCCGTCGAGGCGCCGCCAGCGGGCGAACCGTCGTCCGGCACCGCGACATCGGAGCAGGAGCCGGGCGCGCCGAAGGTTTCGCAGGCCACGCAGCTGGTGCAGCTGGCCGCGTCGCGATATCGGCTCGGGCTGTCCGAGCGGGGCGAGGCGTTCGGTGTCCCACACGCCGGCCCGCGGTTGGCGCGGATGCTGCGCGGCGACCGCGACTCGCTGCGGGCAGAACTGTCGGCAGTTTTCATGGCCGAGCACGGCAAGGCTCCGTCGTCCCAAGCGCTGGCCGACGCGATGCTGGTGCTGGAAGGCCGCGCCCAGTCGTGTGACCGCGAGCCGGTCGCGTTGCGCGTCGCCCGCCACGGGGGCGCCGTGGTGCTCGACCTGGGCGACACCGACGGCAACGCGGCCGTCGTCGACCGGACGGGCTGGACGGTGGGGCCGTCACCGGTGCTGTTCCGGCGCACTCAGCTGACCGACCCGCTGCCGACACCGCAGGCCGGCGGCCGGCTCGACGATCTATGGACGCTGCTCAACGTGGCCGCCGCGGACCGCCCGCTGGTTGCCGCCTGGCTGGTGATGTCGCTGCTGGCCGACCGGCCCTGCCCGGTGCTGGCGCTGACCGGGGAGCAAGGCGCAGCCAAGACCAGCGCCGCCAAGCAGATCGCCGGCGTGGTCGACTCGCCAGACGCGTTGCGCGCCCCGCCGCGTGACCTTAAGGGGTGGATCGTGGCCGCCGACGCCTCCCGGATCGTCGGCCTGGACAACCTGACGCGCGTTGCAGAGTGGTTGTCCGACGCGATATGTCGCACCGTCACTGGCGAGGCGCTGGTGCGCCGCCGGCTATACACCGACTCGGGGGTTTCGCGGGTGTCGTTCCGCCGGCCGGTGCTGTTGACTGCCATCGACCCGGGTGCGTTGCGCGGGGACTTGGCCGACCGGCTGCTGTCCGTGGAGCTGGAGCGCATCCCGGAGGCCCGCCGGCGCGAAGACGACGAGCTGCTCACCGCATGGACTGACGCGCACCCGCGCGTGCTCGGGGCGCTGCTCGACTTGACCGCTGGTGTCCTGGCGGTCCTGCCGTCGGTGCGTCCGGAGCGGCTTCCCCGCATGGCCGACTTTGCGCGGGTGCTCGCCGCCGTCGACCGCGTGCTGGGCACCGACGGCCTGGCCGGATACCGCGGCCAGGCTGGCCGGTTGGCCGCTGACGTCATCGACGCCGACCCGGTGGCCGTCGCGGTGCGCGAACACATCACGCAAGCCGGCGTCTGGCAGGGCACCGCCGCCGAACTGCTGCACGCGGTGACACCGGATCAGCCGCCGAAGGGCTGGCCGGCGACGCCGCGCGGCATGACCGCTGCGCTGACACGCACGGCACCGGCGCTGCGCGCGGTCGGCGTCACGATCGACCACCTCGGCCCGCAAGGCACCGACCGCCACCGCCTCTGGCACCTCGCGCCAGAGAGGACCGGGAAACAACCGTCCGGACCGTCCGCGCAACCGTCCGCCCCGTCACAAGCCGCTGACCAGCACAAACGCCAGGCAGCGGACGGTCTGAACGGTCCGGACGGTTGTTCGCAGCATCTCTCTGACGACGCCCCGCCCGAGGACCCCGTCGACCGGATCCGATCCCAGACCGAGCGGCTGCGGGAACGCGCCCGCCAACAGGGCCTAGACCTCGGCGGCGCCGCGTGACGCCGGTCAACCGCACGGCCGCAGCCGACCAGCTCGACGCGGCCCGTCGGCACCAGACGCCGGTGCATCATCACGATCCAGCGGTTGCGAGGCATCCATCAGCGCCGTCTGGTGAGTCCGCCATCATCCGCACGGAGGGTCACCAGCATGACTCGGCGCCCGTTCCGCAGCCCACGCGCACCCACCACGCGCACCGACGACACCCTGGCCGCCGCGCTGGCCGACCTGGCCGCGGCACGCGCCCACGCCGACGCCCTGCGCCGCCTGGTAGCCGAGGGCGACGAAGGCGCCGCGTCGAGCGCCTCGGCGGACTGCGACCCTTCGAACCACCACCGGACGCCGCATGAACACGCCCAACGGCCCAGGGGGGACCAAATCTCTGGGGACCGACGATACGGGCGAACCCCGCACTTCGCCCCTTTCTCTCTCCGGCAGACTTCTGAGGTGATGCCGTGAGCCGGTGCGGGACGTGGGGGTCGTACTAGCCTAAGCGACGAGCAGGCCGGTGGCGTACATGAACAGCAGGCCGCCGACGAACCCGAGCGCGCCGAGGCCGGATGTGAGCCCCTTGCCGTTGGCGACGCTCTTGCCGACCGTCCAGATAACCTGGCCGATCGTGCCGGCGGCGAGCCCGAAGGCGACGGCGGACCAGGCCGGTGCCAGCGTGAAGCCCCCGGCGACGGCGCCGGCGATGGTGGGGGCGCCTGCCACGGCACCGAGCGCGGCGAGGTGCCAAAGGGCTGGCCGGCTGGCCTGTGTACGCAGCGGCGCGACGATCGCCAGGCCCTCAGTGGTGTTGTGGATCGCGAAGCCGACCACCAGGAAGGTGCCGAGCGCCACCTCGCCGGCGGCCAACGCAGCGCCGACGGCGAGTCCCTCCCCGAGATTGTGCAGTCCGATGCCGGCGGCGATGAGGTAGGCCAGCGCCAGGCCGCTCAGGGCTCGGCCGGTCGCCTGGCTGCCCCGCTCGGTGGTGCGACGCAACCACTCGCCGAGGGCGACCAGTCCCATGACCGCCGCGAGCGCACTGATGGCGAACAGCAGCAGTCCCTCAAGCGACGCGGCGGTCGCTGCGGCGAACTCCAGCCCCTCGGCGACGGTGTCGATGAACAGGAAGGCCAGCAGCCCGATCGTGAACATGAGGAAGAAGCTCAGCCAGCGGTCGGATGCGCGGCGCAGCGCGGGCAGCCAGAACAGGCCCACCACCACGGGGATCACCCCGATGTACAAGCCCAGTAGCGCGTAGACCCCAAGCGTCTTCGCGCTGGGCGCCGGTGTGAGGGCGGCCACCTCCACTTCGTGGGTGACCGTCACACCACTGGAGGTGATCAGCGTGATGCCGACCGGTTGGCCGGCGTCCCACGTGTAGGGGATGGTGATGTCCGCCGCTTCCAACCGACCCAGGCTCCGGTCACTGATCGTGTGGTCGCGGTACGCCTCGTCGACAAGCACCTGGGCGATGGTGACCTCGTCCGGTCCATCGTTGCGGACGACGAGCTCGATGACACCGGGGGTGAAGACCGTGCGCTGGACGGCGAGGGCCTCCACGGGTGGCACTTCGCGCAGCGAGGCTATGGGGTTGAACGCCAGGAAGAGCCCGACGAGCATGACGAGAACGGCCACCGGGGCCAGCCCGATGACCCAGGTGGGTGCGAGCCGCCGCTTGCGCTCCTGCAGCACGGCTAGGACACCTCGAAAAAGCTCATCCAGCCGAGCTCGACGAACTCGGTCTGGTGGGCGTGGAACATGAACCGTCCGGGCTGGTCGTAGGTGAACTCGAGCATGTGGCGCTCGGCCTGGCCCATCGAGATGATGTCGGTGAACTCGTCGGGCACGAGTTTGGTGCCGGTGCGGTACAGGTTGAAGAAGTTCGCGTGCAGGTGCAGGGAGTTGAGCGGGTCGAACTCCGTGATGTTGATGAGGTGGGCGCGTTGCAGCGCCCCGGCTCGGATGGGGATCGGCTCGTTCATGTAGCCGAACGCGACGGTGTTGAGCGCGTACACCTCGTTCTCACCGTCGAAGTTGGTGTCAAAGCCGTTCATCACCATGACCATCTCGTTGGCCTCGGGCCGGCCCTGCTTCGGGTCGACGATGAACGCGCCATACAGACCGCGGTGGATGTGGGACTTCAGCGGTATCGAGTGGCAGTGGTACAGGTGCGTGCCGAACGGCTCGGCGATGAAGTCGTAGACAAACGTCTCGCCCGGCCCGACCTCGCCAGCGCCGGGCACCCCGTCCATGGCGGCGGAGTGGATCCCGTGGAAGTGGATGCTGTGGCGGTGCTCGGTGCCATTGGTGAAGCGGATCCGGATCCGGTCGCCCTCAGTGGCCCTGATCGAAGGACCCGGCACGCGGCCGTTGTAGGTCCATGCCGGGAAGAACACCCCCGGCGCGACCTCGATCTCTTTGTTGACGGCGACGAACTCGTACTCGCGCACCGTCCTGCCCGACGCGTCCGTGGAAACCTCACCGCCGTCGAAATCGGTGAGCAGCTGCTGCGGTGTGAAGCCGTTGCGGACGTGATCGACAACGCCGACCGCACCCATGCCTCCATGACCCCCGGCCCCGGCCCCGTGCCCTGCGGCATGGTCCGGAACGGCGACCTGCGCGGCTGCCCCGGTGTGACCGAGGAGCACCCCTGCCCCGCCCGTCATCCCTGCCGCCCCCAACCCCTGCAGGAACCGTCTCCGGGGCACCCCGCTCATGGCCGCGCCTCGGCTGCAGGCGCCGCAGCGCGGGAGGTCGATGCCGACCTAGGCTTGCCGCGCCGCCGGGGGCGGGCTACCGCTTGGCTCCCAACGACGCGCTCAATGGGCAATGGACGCGTTGTCGCGCCGCTCGCGGCCACGGCATGCCGATCCTCGACGTCGCTGACTCCGTCCTCGATCGGTTGACCGGTAGCCCCGTCCTCTCGGATCGAACCGAAGATGCTGGCGACCAAGACGTCACCGAGGGCGTGGTGGGCCTTGCCGACCCGCACCCACAGGGGCCCCGCGAACGGCGAGTGCCGCTCCACAACGAGGATGCTGCCCGGGCGGATGCCCAACTGTGCCAGGTAGCGCAACACCTCCGGGTCACGATCAGAGACACGTTCGACGACGACCACTGCCCCTTCCGGCATGGATTTCAGTGGTGCCGGCCAGCGCTCCTGATGGGGCCCGTCCTTGGGCGGGATGGGATCACCGTGAGGGTCGTGGGTTGGGTGACCCAGCACCTCGGCTATGCGGTCCTCGAGACGGGCACTGACCGCATGCTCCAAGACCTCGGCCTCGTCGTGCACCTCGTCCCACGGCATGTCCAGCCAGCGATGTAGGAATGTCTCGATCAACCGGTGTCGGCGCACGATCCGCAGTGCCTCGGCTTCACCAGACTCGGTCAGCGCGAACTCTCCAGACGCCAGATGCTCTACCAGTCCGCCGCTCTCCAGGCGCTTCATCATCGCCGAGACCGACGGGGCGGAGACTCCAAGGCGCTCCGCCAGCCGGGCGTTGACCCCTGCCTCGCCTTGCGTCCGCAGGGCGTAGATGGTCTTCAGATAGTCCTGAACCGATGGCGTTGTCCCCACGCGGATACGTCCTTCCTACTTCATTAGGCATGGCTAAGACCGGAAGTATGCCACATCTCTAAGCCACTGTAAGCTAGTGTTCGGGGGTGGACGCTGCGAGGATGGGGCCAAGAACGACCCCGGGAAGGGACGGGTCAGCCGTCGGAGCGGCACCGCCAGCAGCGCGAGCGGCTTTGTCCGCAGTCGGGCGGGCGGCGAAACGCCGCTGACTGCGGAAACAGAGTGGGGAGGCCTCGGCGATCATCCCCATCGTCAACGGGCCACGCGGGCGCAACAACCCGCAGCGTCAGGGCCTGCAGTGGCGCTGCTGGGCCAGC
>JALZLC010000093.1 GCA_030858885.1 Actinomycetota bacterium | reverse complement strand
CATCTTGGCCGCCAGCGCATCGGGCATCAGCCCTGCCATCTGCTGGGCCACCTTGCCGAAGGTGTCGCCGTGCGCCTCCATGCCGACCGCGTCGATGACCGAATCCGGACCGCGACCGTCGGTCAGGCCACGGATGGTCTCGGCGACGTCGTCGTGCTCGCGCAGGTCCAGCACCTCGAAGCCGAGGCCGCGAACGCGCTCCAGGCGCTCGGGCACCAGGTCCACCCCGATGACGCGCTGGGCGCCCAGGTGACGGGCGATGCGGCAGGACATGTCCCCGATCGGGCCGAGGCCGAGCACGACGACGCTGCCGCCGTCAGGAATCCCGGCGTACCGCACCGCCTGCCAGGAGGTGGGCAGCACGTCGGACAGGTAGACGAAGCGCTCGTCGGGCGGGCCCTCGGGCACCTTGATCGGCATGTAGTCGGCGTGCGGGACGCGCAGGTACTCGGCCTGGGCCCCCGGCACCTGCCCGTACAGCTTGGTGTAGCCGAACAGCGCCGCGCCCATGTTCTGATCGCGGACCTGCGTCGTCTCGCACTGCGTCTGCAGACCCTGATCGCACATGAAGCAGTGACCGCAGCTGATCTGGAACGGGATCACCACCCGGTCACCGCGGGCGACGTTGGTGACGCTCGCGCCGACCTCCTCGACGATGCCCATCGGCTCGTGACCGAGGATGTCTCCGGCCTCCAGGAACGGTCCCAGCACTTCGTACAGGTGCAGGTCCGAACCGCACAGTCCCGTCGTCGTGATGCGGATGACGGCGTCGGTGGGCTGCTGGATCGTGGGGTCGGGCACCGTGTCGACCCGAACGTCACGCTTGCCATGCCACGTCAGTGCCTTCATCGCCGTTAGCCTTCTTCTCGGTGGGATAGGCGCCGCCTACCCGCCGCCAATCCGCCGCAACCGCTCGCCGGCGGGCCGAGAAGAGCTAGGTTGCGCCACGCGAAATGGCCGGCAGACCTACCGATTCACCGCCGCTCGCTGACCAACGCTCAGGTGAGCGTGGTGACCGGCCGAACACTGCGGGGTGACTACCTTGTTGCCCTCGTCGACCGCCCGACGCGTGACCGGTCAGCCGGTCTCTGAGTTGATCCACGACATCATCGACCGTCGCCTGGTGCGCGCGGTGTTCCAGCCGGTGGTGCACCTGCCAACGCAACAGATCGTCGGCTACGAGGCACTGGCGAGGGGGCCGGTCGGCAGTGCCCTCGAGTCTCCGCTGGCGCTGCTCGGCGCTGCGCGTGCCGTCGGACGTCTGCCGGAACTGGACTGGACGTGCCGGGCCGCGGCCGCGCAGGCGGCGCTGGACCGGCACATGGACCCGTCGTTGACCTTGCTGGTCAACCTGGAGCCGGAGACGCTGGGATCGTCCTGCCCGGACAGCCTGTGGCCGGTGATCGTCGAGGCGCGCGCCCGGCTGCACGTGGTCGCCGAGTTCACCGAACGTGCCTTGGCCGCCGACCCGTCCTTGTTGCTGCGCACGGCGGCTCGGCTGCGCGAAGCCGGCTGGGGCATCGCCCTGGACGATGTCGGTGCCGAGCCGGCGTCGCTGGCCCTGCTGCCATTCGTCCAGCCCGATGTGGTCAAGCTGGACCTGCGCCTGGTGCAGCGCCGCGCCGACGCGGAGATCGCCTCGATCGTCAATGCCGTTCGCGCGTACGCCGAGGACACCGGCGCCGTCATCCTCGCCGAGGGCATCGAGACCCCCCAGCACGCGCAGGTGGCCCGCGTGCTGGGGGCGACCTATGGCCAAGGTTGGCTGTACGGCCGACCCGAGCCACTGCCTGCGGCCACCCGTCCCACCGCCAACCCCCTGCCCCTGCTGGCCGTGGCGGACACCGCCGTACCGGCGACCCCGTTCGAGCTGGTCAGCCGCGCGCGGTCCACCACGGTGGCGACCAAGCAGCTGCTGCTGCCGATGAGCCACCATCTGGAGAATCAAGCCTTCACCGGCGGCGATTCCCTGGTCGTGCTGGGCTGCTTCCAGCACGCCCGCCACTTCACGCCGGCCACCCAGCAGCGCTACGGCCACCTGGCCGCGGTGACCACGCTGACGGCAGCAGTCGGGGTGAATCTCGCGGGGACCACCATCCCGGGCGTGCGTGGCGCTGGCCTGTCAGCAGATGACCCCTTGTGCGGCGAGTGGAGCGTCATCGTGGTGGCCCCCACTTCAGTGGCCCTGGTGGCGCGCGACTGCGGCGACTCCGGCACAGATCCGCAGCGCCGGTTCGACTTCGTCATCACCCATGACCGTCAGCTGGTCGTTCGTGCGGCGCGGACCGTGCTGCGCCGGCTCAGCGCGCTGACTGGACGCCCGGGTCCAAGCCTGGGAGCGTGACCTCGGGCGTTGCGAAGTCAGGCGAAGCGGGTAGCGGGCGCGTATGCCTCGCCTCGCCCCGCCCAGCGTAGTCATCGCCACCCGTGACCGTCGCGATCAGGTGCTCGCCGTCCTGGACCGCTTGACCGCACTCGCCGAACAGCCGGCAATCGTGGTGGTGGACAATGCCTCTGGCGACGGCACGCCGGCGGCGGTGCGCTCGGGTCATCCACAGGTGCTCGTCATCGAGCTGCGGGAGAACCGAGGGGCCGGTGCTCGCACCGTCGGCGCACGGCACGTCGACACGCCGCTGGTGGCCTTCAGCGACGACGACTCCTGGTGGGCGCCGGGTGCGCTGACAAGGGCGGCGGAGCTCTTCGACCGCTTTCCCCGGCTGGCGCTCGTCGCGGCCCGCACGCTGGTCGGCGACGAGCAGAAGCTGGATGCGGTCAGCGTGTCCATGGCCGCGGCGCCGCTCGGCCAGGCGGCGGACCTGCCGGGGCCGTCGGTACTCGGCTTCCTGGCGTGCTCGGCGGTGGTGCGGCGTCGCGCGTTCCTGGACGTCGGGGGGTTCGAGCGCCGCTTCGGCATCGGCTCGGAAGAAGGACTGCTGGCCATGGACCTGGCAGCCGCCGGTTGGGGCCTGGCCTACGTGGCTGACATCGTGGCGCATCATCATCCGACGGCTGGCCGCGATCCCGACGCTCGCCGGCGTCGCGTGCTGCGCAACGAGCTGTGGACCTCCTGGCTTCGGCGCCCCGCCACGACCGCGGTCGCCGACACCTGGGAAGCCGTGCGGGAGGCCGCTACCGACCCGCTGAGCCGTGCGGCGCTCACCGACGCCCTCGGCGGCCTGCCATGGGCGCTGCGCAACCGGCGCCGGCTGCCGGCACGCGTCGAACGCGCGGTGCGCTGCCTGGAAGCGTGCCCGGACGGGGTCAGGCAGCCCTGAGCCGGTTACCGCGGTACCCAAGCCCCGCGAGTTCGCGCTACTCGCCGGTCGCCGACGGCTTGCGGCCGTAGCCGATGAGCCGCGGCGGGACCAGCATCGCCGAGACCTCGACGTCCTCCATGCCGGCGAAGAACACCTCTCGGACCGCTTGCTCGCTGAACCGGTAGTAGTCGAACCGGTAGTGGACGCGGTAGGTGGCGGTCCTGCGACCCCTGTCCCTGCCGGGGCCGGTGTCCCCGCCTTTGACGTAGCCCGGAACGCTGATCACCAGCAAGCCGCCAGGCTTGGTCACCCGTTGCATCTCGGCGATGGACAACCAGAAGTGCCGATCGTGTTCCAGGGTGGCATTTGACAAGACCAGATCGAACGAGGCGTCGTCGAACATGGTCATGTCATTGGCGTTGCCGG
>JALZLC010000072.1 GCA_030858885.1 Actinomycetota bacterium | reverse complement strand
ACCTTCACCTCGCTCTGGCTGGCGTTGAGCGACTGGCGCAGCTCCCACAGCCCGGTCGCGTCGACGTCGACCCAGGTCACGGCGTCGGGAATCTCCCGGCGTGACCGGGTCATCTTCTCGGCGATCGCCTTTCGCACCCCGCGCACGGGAATGCGCTGTCCCGAGCCGGTGGCGGTGGTCGAGACGCCGGCGGACTGCCGCAGCAGGTCCTGATAGTCCTCGGACGCCGGCACCTTCGCGCCGCCGGGAGCACCGTTGCCTTCGGCCTCAGCGTGGATGTCTTCGCGGGTGATGACGCCGTCGGGCCCGGACCCGGTGACCGCGGCGAGGTCGACGCCGAGGTCCTTGGCGAGTTTGCGCACCGGCGGCTTTGTCCTCGGCCGGCTGGATCCACTCGGACCAGTCGGGCCAACAGGTCTGGTCTGCGGTGGCGACGCGCCCCGGTCCGACGGTCCCGACTGGGCGCCGCCCGCAGCACGGCGGCGGCGCCTGCTGGGCCCACCGGTGCCATAGCCGACCAAGACGTTGCCCGAGCCGGCGTCCACCACGGCTTCGTCGCCTGCGGCGTCTGCCTCGACGTCGGGGACCATCTCGGCGATCTCGGCCCCTTCGGGTGCGTGACCAACCTGCGGCTGCCCGGCAGGAGCCGCTGCAGTCGCGGCGCCGGCGCCGACCTCGACGGTGACCAGCGGCGTGCCGACCTGCACCTCCTCGCCGACCTCGCCGTGCAGCTCGGTCACGGTGCCGGCGAATGGCGACGGCACCTCGACGACGGCCTTGGCGGTCTCGACTTCGGCGACGGGCTGGTCGACGTCGACCGCGTCGCCGACGGCCACCAGCCAGGCCACGATCTCGCCCTCGGTGAGCCCCTCGCCGAGGTCGGGCAGCAGAAAGTCGCGGGCCGCCATCTAGAAGCTCAGGCTTCGCTCGACCGCGTCGAGGATGCGGTCGGTGTCTGGCAGGAAGAACTCCTCGAGCTTGGCGGCCGGGTAGGGGATGTCGAAGCCGCCCACACGCAGCACCGGAGCCTCCAGGTCGTAGAACGCGCGCTCGGTGATCTGGGCGGCGACCTCGGCACCGAAGCCCGCGAAGACCTGCGCTTCGTGGATCACCACCGCGTGGCCGGTCTTGCGCACACTGGCAACCACGGTCTTGGCATCGAAGGGGTTGAGCGTGCGCAGGTCCACGACCTCCAGGTCCCAGCCCTCCTCCTCGGCGGCCTTGGCGGTGTCCAGGGCCGTGCGGACCATCGGGCCGTAGGCCAGCAGCGTCGCCGTGGTGCCCTCGCGACGCACGACGGCGGTGCCGAACGGCTCGGTGGTGACGGGTAGCTCGGCGTCCTCTTTGAGCCAGTAGCGGCGCTTGGGTTCGAAGAAGATGACCGGGTCCGGCGAGTCGATGGAGCGGCGCAGCAACGAGTAGCCGTCCGACGGCGTGCCCGGTGACACGACCTTGAGCCCGGCGACGTGGGCGAAGAACGCCTCGGGGCTTTCGGAGTGGTGTTCGACGGCACCGATCCCGCCGCCATAGGGAATGCGCACGACGACCGGTAGCTGCACGGTGCCACGCGAGCGGTTCGGCATCTTGGCCAGATGCGACACGATCTGCTCGAAGGCGGGGTAGGTGAAGCCGTCGAACTGCATCTCGACCACGGGCTTGTAGCCGTACATGGCCATGCCGATCGCCGACCCGACGATCCCAGACTCGGCCAGCGGCGTGTCGAAGCAACGCTTGTCGCCGAAGCGTTCCTGCAGCTTGTCGGTGATGCGGAAGACGCCGCCGAGCGTGCCGACGTCCTCGCCGAACATGATGACCTTGTCGTCGGCCTCCATCGCGTCGTGCAGAGCGGTGTTCAGCGCTTGCGCCATCGTGATCGCCATCGCTACTGGGCCTCCAGCTCGCGGCGCAGCAGCGCCCGCTGTTCGTCATAGGACGCCGGAGGATCGACGTAGACGTGCTCGAACAGCTCCAGCGGATCGCCGTGCGGCGCGTCGTAGATCTCCTCGCGCATCCGCGCGGCGTAGGACTTGGCCTCGGCGTCGATCTGGGCGTGCAGGTCGTCGTCGAGCAGCCCTTCCTTGGTCAGGAAGGTCTCGAGCCGCGCGATGGGGTCCAGCGCGTTCCACTCCGCGAGCTCTTCGGCTGTCCGGTACCGGGTGGCGTCGTCGGCGGTGGTGTGGGCCTCCATGCGATAGGTGACCGCCTCGATCAGGCTGGGCCCCTGACCATCGCGCGCGCGCTCGATCGCGTGCTTGGCCACCGCGTAGGTGGCAAGGACGTCGTTGCCGTCGCAACGGTATCCGGGCATGCCGTAGCCGATCGCCTTGTGCGCGATGGTGGGGGCCCTGGTCTGCTGCGATAGGGGGACGCTGATCGCGTACTGGTTGTTCTGCACGAAGAACACGCAGGGGGCGTCGTAGACCGCCGCGAAGTTCATGGCCTCGTGCGGGTCGCCTTCCGAGGTCGCCCCGTCGCCGAAATAGCTCAGGACCACGAGGTTCTTGCCGTCGAACTTGGCGCCCATGGCGAACCCGGCCGCGTGCAGCGCCTGGGTGCCGATGGGGATCGACAGCAGCCCGAAGTGGGTGGCGTGCGGATCGTGGTCGGACAGCCAGGTGCCACGGAACAGATGCAGGATCTTGCCGGGGTCGACGCCGCGGACAAGCGCGGCTCCCATCTCACGGTAGGACGGAAACACCCAGTCCTGCTCGGCGAGGGCATACGCCCCGCCGACCTGCGCCGCCTCCTGACCGAGCAACGACGCGTAGACGCCCAGCTGACCTTGCCGCTGCAGGTTGATGGCCTGCTTGTCGACCCGCCTGGCCAGCACCATGAAGCGGTACAGGTTGCGAAAGTCCTCGTCCTTGAGGTCTAACGGATAGTCGTCGACATCGTGCAGGACGCCCTGGTGGTCCAATAACTGCACGGGTTCCGCGGGTGGGAGCAACGTGGCCGGGTCGGGCGTGAGCGGTGCAGCGTCCATCGGTCAGCGCTCCCTGATCGGCGCAGCATCCGGGTCGTCGGTCGCTGCGAGAAGCCTGTCAACGCGGTGTCGACGCCTGAGCGACCGGGTCGCGGCCGGCAGGGACGGAGTCGCCTGCAAGGGTAGTCGACCCCGACGTGTTACGGCAACACACCAGATTCCTGTCAAGTGTCACACGTCAGGCTAGCCCGAAGATGACCCGTTCGAGCTATGTCGGTTACCGTCCGCGAGCGGCATCATGCCGACCAACGGTGGCGCGGGCCACCGTGTCACGGCGCGCACATGCGGGAGGCCTCCATGAGTGACACGACGGTCGGACCGACCACTTCGGCAGGAACATCGCTGACCACGGCTGCCGAGGCGAACCCCTGGCGATCGATGGTGGTGCGGTCTGGGATGGCGTTGGCCGCTGGCTTCATCGTCTTGATGGTGCTGGCCCGCTTCCCCATCCCGCCCCTCGCCATCTACGTGATCCTCGTGGCGGGCGGGCTGGCACTGCGCCGCCGCAAGCCGACCGCGGGTGTGGTCATGGTTGGCGTGTCGACCCTGCTGATCTTCGCGCTGAACGCGCCGGCGCTGATCAGCAACCTCAGCCGTCCCGCGGACCCCGTCGACTTCACGCTGTCGGTGCTGGGCCTCGCGGCGGCCCTGTGCACGGCCGTGGCCATCGTTCCGGCGGTGCGCCGCGCCCGCGGCTCAACCATCTCCCGCGCCGTGTCGGTGGTAGCGGTCACGGCGGTGGCGCTGGCGCTCGTCGGCAGCAGCCTCGCCAGGCTGACGACGGTCGAATCGGTGGCGGCGCTGCCAACCGACACCGAGGTCGCCATCGCCCAGACCGCTTTTCCCGAGGCCGTGTCGGTGGATGCCGGTGACATCGGGCTGTTCGTCGACAACCAGGATCCTTACTCCCACACCTTCACGATCGACGAGCTCGGGGTGAACACGGAGCTGGTGGCGGGTGCCAACCAGCGGGTGGAGTTCAGCGCCGAGCCTGGCGAGTATCCCTTCTACTGCGCGATCCCCGGCCACGAATTCATGGAGGGCACGCTGGTCGTCGAGTGAGGCGCGCGGTTCAGCCGGAGCGGTAGGCCAGCGGCAGCTCGCTAGCTGTCACCGCTTGGCCACGCCCTGGAAACGGCGTGTAGGCACGACGCCCGGCGGCGATGTCGGCGTTGAGCGCCATCAACCGTGGGATGACCTCATACGGGTCGCCGGCCACGTTCGCCGGCCAGCCGTAGGCGGCGGCGACGGCCATGTCCAGCTCACGATGC
>JALZLC010000042.1 GCA_030858885.1 Actinomycetota bacterium | reverse complement strand
GGCCTGACGTGGTCCCGCCGCAGCAGCGAGGTCCTGAGTCGGCCGTGGTCATGCTGCAGAAGCGGTTCGGGGTCTCTCAGCGGCAGGCGTGTCGGGTGGTCGGTCAGCACCGATCGACGCAACGCCTCGACCCGCCGACGGTCTCCGATGACGAGGCCGAGCTGCGCGCGTTCCTGCGGGCGTTCTCGAAGGAGCGACCGCTGTGGGGGTGGCGACGCGCGGCCAAGGCGGCCCGCCGGGAAGGCCGGCGGGTCAACGACAAGCGGATCCAGCGCCTGTGGCGTGAGGAGGGCCTGAAGGTGCCGTATCGGAAGCGCAAGAAGCCCCACCGCGGGATCGGCACCGCGGTCGGGGCCATGTGCCCCATCGCCCCCAACGCCCTGTGGGCGCTCGACTTCCAGTTCGACACCACCGTCGACGGCCGGCTCCTCAAGCTGTTGAACATCGTCGACGAGTACACCCGCGAGTGCCCCGCCATCGTCGTGGACCGCTCCATCGACGCCGACAAGGTGGTCGCCACCCTCGACCGGCTCATGCTCACGAGAGGCGCGCCGGCGTTCGTGCGCTTCGACAACGGCCCGGAGTTCATCGCCAACGCGGTGGCCGACTGGTGCCGGTTCAACGGCGTCGGGACGATCTTCATCGGGTTCCCCGTGGCAGAACGACTGGATCGAGTCGTTCAACGGCCGGCTCCGCGACGAGTTCCTCAACGGCTGGCAGTTCGACAGCCTCCTCGAGGCCCAGGTGCTCATCGAAGACTGGAGGATCGACTACAACGAGCACCGACCCCACAGCGCCCACGGCGACCTCACCCCCACCGAGTTCGCCACGGCCTGGACCACCCGACACCAACCAGCACTCGCATAGCGACTGGACCACTCAACGGGGACCCCTCAGAGGTCCCGGCTCCGCGTCCTCGTCCACCGTGAGATGGCAGTGCGCGTCAACCAGGCCTGGCAGTCCGAACTTGCCAGGAAGGACCGCCTGTTCACCATCACCCACTGAGAGCGTCAGCGGATCTCCGTCAAGAAGCGCGATGCCTTCGAACAGCCACATTGTCATTGCGTCAGCCTAGGGTTCCATCTGTTCCATGGAGCGTCACGGGCGGATGTACCGAAAACCTGTTGCCTGACGCCGCGCTCTCTTGAGTCCGCTCATGCCGCGTTGCGGGTGATCCGATGGCCAGCACCTGCAACGGACCGCGGCGCACCAACAGGACCAACAGGCCGGGCAGCGCGACATAACGTCACAAGTCAAACTTGTTGACCGAAAAGTCAAGTTCGCTGCATCTCGACACGCGGGGTGGAGGGCGGTCAGCTGGCGAGCAGAGCACCCTCCATCGCCAGTAGCCAGCGCTTGCGCTCCACGCCGGCGCCGTAGCCCACCAGTGCCCCGTTCGCGCCGATGACCCGGTGGCACGGCACGATGATCGAGATCGGGTTGCGCCCGTTGGCCAGCCCGACCGCACGGGAGGCGTTGGGGTTGCCGACACGTTCGGCGAGTTGACGGTAACTGATGGTCGTGCCGTACGGGATCTCGGCCAGCGCCAGCCACACCCGCAGCTGGAACGGGGTGCCGCGCGGCGCCAAGTCGAGATTGAAGGTGTGGAGCGTGCCGGCGAAGTAGGCGACCAGCTGCTCACGCGCGTCACTGAAGCGGTCGTCGTCGCGGCGCCAGTCCATGCCGACCTCGGGCGCACCCTTGTGCGGCGGCAGGTACAACCCGGACAGCCCGCCGTCCTCGCCCGCCAGCAGCAGCTCGCCCAGTGGGCTGGCCACGGTCGTGTAGGTGGTGGTCGCCGTCTTCATGTGGTGCTCCTTGGGATCGTGGTGGCCAAGCTGCGCCACAGGTGGAAGTTGGCGTACGCCCGCCAGGGCCGCCAGCGCCGCGCGACCGCCGCCGCCCCGGCGGGCGAGCCGTCGTAGCCGAGCGCGACCAGCGCGTGGCGCACACCAAGGTCGGTCGCCAGGAACGCGTCAGGGTCGCCGAGGGCGCGCATGCTGGCATAGGCGGCTGTCCACGGCCCGATGCCCGGCAGCGCCAGCAGGCGCCGTTCGGTGTCCTGGCGGTCAGCGCCAGGGTCGAGCGCAACGTCACCTGAAGCCAGAGCCCCCGCCAGTGTCATCAGGGCGCGGCGGCGGGAGGCCGGCATTGGCAGGTCGGCCGGGTCGGCCTCGGCGAGGACGGCTGATTCCGGGAACAGGTGCGTCAGCGTCCCTCGAGGGCTGGTCAGCGGCTTGCCGTAGCGGGCGACGAGCCTGCCCGCGACCGTGCGCGCAGCCGCCACCGACACCTGTTGGCCGAGGACCGCGCGGATGGCCAGCTCTGCCCCGTCGACGGAGCCCGGCACCCGCTGGCCGGGGTTCGCCCGGGCCAGCGGTCCCATCACCGGGTCTGAGGTGAGCACCTCGTTGACGGCCTCGGGATCGGCGTCGAGATCGAGCAGCCCGCGGCAGCGCTGCACCGCGGCCGTAAGGTCCCTCGGGTCCGCGAGCTCCAGCACGCAGCGCACATGACCGGTCCCGGCGCTCAGCGCCACCGCGGCGGCGCCGTGCGGCAGCGCCAGGGTCCGGCGGTAGACGCCGTCGGAACACTCCTCCACCCCGGGCACTGCCCGCTTGCCGAGGAAGGTCAGCAGCCCGTCGAGGTCGAACGGTCGACGGTAGGCCAGCCGCAGCGAGATGGCTCCCGGTGCGGGGGTCGCCGCAGGCGGTTGGCCGTGTCGGCGAAGCTGCGTGGGCGTCACCGCATAGACCTCGCGAACGGTGTCGTTGAACTGCCGGACGCTGGCGAAGCCGGCCGCGAAGGCGACCTCGGCTGCGCGCAGGTCGGTCGTTTGCAGCAGCAGCCGCGCCGTGTGGGCCCGCTGCGCGCGGGCCAGCGCCAACGGCCCGGCACCGACCTCGGCGACCAGCTGGCGATGCAGGTGACGCTCGCTGTAGCCGAGGCGGCTGGCGAGGCCGGCGACGCCGTCGCGGTCCACCGCACCGTCGGCGATGAGCCGCATGGCTCGCCCGACGAGGTCGGCGCGCGTGTTCCACTGCGGCGATCCAGGGGCGGCGTCGGGCAGGCAGCGCTTGCAGGCACGGAAGCCGGCGGCCTGCGCGGCAGCGGTCGTGGGGTGGAAACGCACGTTGGAACGCTTGGGCGTGAGCGCCGGGCAACTCGGCCGGCAGTAGATGCCGGTCGAGGTCACGGCGGTAATGAACCAGCCGTCGAAGCGGCTGTCACGGCTGCGTACCGCCCGGTAGCAGCGCTCGAAGTCGGAGTACATGGCGACGACAATGCCACACGCGCCGGCCCGTCGCTAGCGGAAATCGGACGTCACAGATACCGTGGCGCCGCCCCGCCGGACAGCTGCCAAGCAGCGCATCGTTGGGTCCGCGACTCGATTCGTGGACGCGTACCGGACTCACCGTCCGGTACGCATCCACAAACCAGGATCCAGTGGCCGTGTGTACGTGTAGACCGGGTGCCTGTGGGCCGTGTGCGGGCCGCCGCCGAACGCGGGCATCTGCACACGGATCGGCGGAAGAGTGGGCCCCACGCGAAGCAGCCCACGATTGGGGGTTGACACGCCCGAACGCCTGTGTAAGCGTTTACATCGTCGTTGTAAGGGCTTACATAGCCACCGCCTGCGCCTGGAGTGCCGGACCCCCACCATGACCATGGCCAAGCCGAGTATCTATACCGTCGCCGAGCACGCAGGCGTCTCCATCGCGACGGTTTCGCGCGTCCTGCGCGGCACGGCGCCGGTCGCGCCGGCCACGCGGGAACGGGTGCTGGCCGCCACGGAGGCGCTGCGCTGGCGTCCTAGCCACGTAGCACGCGGTCTGGCCGGCAAAGGCCACAGCGCCATCGGCGTGGTCTTTCCCGACCTGCTCGGTCCCTACTACGCGCAGGTGGTGCTCGGCTTCGAGCAGCATGCCGTGGCCGACGACCGCAGCGTGCTGATCCTGGCCACGCACGGCCGCCCCAACGCCGACGAGATGGTGGTGGACTTGGCCGGCCGTGTCGACGGCCTGGTCGTCATGGACCGCACGGTTAGCGACGAGGTAGTCCGAGGCCTCGACAAGGCTGGGACCCCGATCGTGCTGCTGGCCCGCGACGGGGTGGGCTCGATCCCCGTGGTCCGCGCCGAGAATATCGAGGCGGCCAAGCGGCTGACCAGCCACCTAATGGACCACGGCCACACACGGTTGGCGTTCGTCGGCGACCCTGAGGGCGCACCGGACGTCGAGCAGCGCTGGCGAGGCTTCCTTGCGGCCCACGAAGCGGCCGGGGTTAGCCCGCCGGAGAAGGCCATCCGCTGCGGTTTCCTGACCGACGACGGCTACGCCTGCGGCAGCGAGCTGCTCGACGACGACGAGCGGCCCACCGCGGTGGTGTGCGCCAACGACGAGCTCGCCCTAGGTCTATACCGCGCCGCGCGCGACCTCGGCCTGCGCATCCCCGCCGATGTCGCGGTCACCGGCTGGGACGACCTCGCCACCGTCAGCCTCATCACCCCGGCCCTGACCACCGTGCGACAGCCCGCGCGCGAGCTCGGTGCCCGCGCCGGCGCACTGCTGTCCGCCCGGATCGCCGGCTCTGATGACTTGATTCCCGAGACCCTTCCCACCGACCTCGTGCTGCGCCACAGCTGTGGCTGCCAGACCCCCCCGCTCCAGCCCCCGACTCTCGCAAGGAGAGCGCCACGATGAACCTCACCAGACGCATGTTCGCGTTACTCATTCCCTTGGCGCTGCTGCTCAGCGCCTGCGGAACGAACGACGATCCAGGGGCCGCCGCCGGCGGCTCGAGCGAGGGTGGCCAGACCGCCGGTGAGGCGATCGCCGAGGGCCCCGCCACCGGTGACCTCACCGTATGGGCCATGGGCGCCGAGGGCGAGAAGGCAGGCATGCTGGCCGACGCCTTCATGGAGGAAAACCCTGACGTCAACGTGAAGGTGACCCCTGTCCCCTGGGATGTCGCACACGACAAGCTGCTGACGGCCGTCGCCGGTCAGGAGACGCCTGACGTGTCGCAGATGGGCACGACCTTCATGGGCGAGTTCGCCGAGACCGGTGCGCTCGACGAGGTTCCCGCCGGCTTCGAACCCGGCGCCTTCTTCGACGGTGCGTGGGAGACCAACGTCGTTGACGGCAAGACCTACGGCGTCCCGTGGTACATCGAAACCCGCCTGCTGTACTACCGCACCGACATCGCCGAGAAGGCCGGCATCACCGAGGCTCCCAAGACCTGGGACGAGCTCAAGGCGATGGCCGAAGCCATGCAGTCGGAGGGCGGCGCCAAGTACGGCATCTCCCTCGGCCCGAACAACTGGCAGGAGTTCATGCCGTTCGTGTGGTCCAACGGCGGCGAGGTCGTGGACGGCGAGGGCAACTTCGCGCTGGACAGCCCAGAGGCGACCGAGGCAATGGCCTTCTACGACTCGTTCTTCGAGGACGGGCTGACCGCCGCGTCGGTGCCCGAAGGCTTCGACATCACTCCCGCCTTCGTGCAGGGCACCCACCCCATGTTCTTCTCCGGGCCCTGGCACCTGGGGCTGATCTCCGACGTCGGCGGCAAGGACATCGAAGGCAAGTGGGACGTCGCCCCCATGCCCGCCAAGGAGTCGGCCACGTCGTTCGTCGGCGGTAGCAACCTGTCGGTGTTCGGCAACACCGACAACCGCGACGCCGCCTGGAAGTTTGTCGAGTTCGTGTCTCGACCTGAAGTTCAGGTCGACTGGTACTCCGAGGTCGCCGCCCTACCGGCCGTGGAGGCGGCATGGGATGACGAGACGCTGACCTCCGACGAGGACGTGGCCGCCTTCGGCCAGCAGCTGGAGTCAGCCAAGGCCCAACCCTCGATCCCCACCTGGGTCGAGGTCGAGACCGCCATCAACAGCGAGATGGAAAAGGTCACGGTCGGCAACGCCACGCCCGAGGAGGGCACCGCCGCGATGCAGGCCGCCGCCGAGTCCGTTGGCACCGGCGAGTAACGACCGGGCAGGCCGCGAGCAGCGCCGGCAGCGACCGAGCAGGCAACGAGAGGCACGGACATGGCAACCGCCACCACCGACGCCGGGGTTCGCCCGACCAGCTCGGCGCCGTCGGCGTCGCGCTGGTCGCGCATCCGGCCACACCTGACCGGCTGGGGCTTCGCGCTGCCGTGGGTCGCGGTCTTCGCGGTGTTCATGCTCGGCCCGATCTTGGCCTCGTTCGCGCTGAGCTTCACCGACTTCGGTCTGCGTGACCTGACCAACCCGATTGGCACCAACCTCATCGGCCTTGGCAACTACACCGAGCTACTGCGCGACGAGAAGTTCATCGCCGCCGCCGGGAACACCGCCTACTTCGTGATCGCCGGCGTGCCGCTGACGCTCATCGCGGGACTGCTCGCCGCACTGGGGCTCAACCGCGTGGTGATGCGATTTCGGGCGGTGTTCCGGGTCGGCTACTACCTGCCCGTGGTGACCAGCATCGTGGCTATCGCGGTGATCTGGCGCTACCTGCTGCATCCCGATCTAGGTCTGGTCAACGTGCTGCTGTCCGGGGTCGGGATCGACGGCCCCAACTGGCTGGCCAACCCGGTGCTGGCGATGCCCGCCATCATCGTGATGGCGGTATGGCGGAACATGGGCTTCGTCATGGTCCTGTTCCTCGCCGGGCTGCAGACCGTGCCGGCGCAGCTGTACGAGGCCGCCCGCATCGACGGTGCCACACCGTGGACGGAGTTCCGCTACGTCACGCTGCCGCTGCTGCGGCCCACCACCCTGTTCGCCGCCGTCATCACCAGCATCGGCTATCTCAACCTGTTCGAGGAGCCGTTCGTCATGACCGCCGGCGGCCCGCTGGACACCACCCTGTCGGTGAACATGTACCTGTACCAGCAGGGCTTCAACTTCTTCCACCTCGGCTACGCCTCGGCGATCGCCTACATCCTGTTCGTGGCCATCGCGGTGCTCGCCGCGGTGCAGTTCCGCTTCCTGCGCCCCCAGGACTGAGGTCGTCATGACTGCTGTCGCCCAGGGGCGCGAAGCCCCCACCACCACCGAGTTGGACCAGCCGGCGCCCCAGGCGCGGGCCAGTCGCGGCTGGCTCGTCACCACCCTGCTGGTGCTCGGCCTGCTGGCCCTGATTGGGCCGTTCCTGTGGATGCTCCTCGGCTCGATCAAGACGCAGGGCGAGTTGCTGCAACTGCCACCAACCTGGTTGCCGGAGGCGCCGACACTGGACAACTACCGGCGCCTGTTCGCCCGCCTTGACTTCGTCACCTACTTCTCCAACTCTCTGGTGGTCGCCGGCTTCGTGACCACCGCCAACCTGGCGTTCTGCTCGATGCTGGGATACGCCCTGGCCAAGTTGCGGTTCGCCGGGCGCAACAAGCTGTTCCTGCTGGTCATGGCGACCCTGATGGTCCCCGGCAGCGTGACCTTGGTGCCGCTGTTCGTGCTCATGAGCAAGCTGGAACTGGTCAACACCCACGCCGGATTGATCCTGCCGTTCATGGCCGGCCCGTTCGGGGTGTTCTTCATGCGCCAGTTCATGCGCTCGATCCCCGACGAGCTGATCGAGGCGGCCCGCGTCGACGGCGCATCCGAGGCCCGCGTCTTCTGGCAGATCGTGATGCCGCTGACCACACCCGCTCTGGCGACGCTGGGGATCCTGACCTTCCTCGGTTCGTGGAACAACTTCTTGTGGCCGCTGGTCAACAGCACCGACGACAGCATGTACACGCTGCCGGTCGCCCTCGCGATCTTCACCAAGGGCCAGTACCAGGCCGACTACGGCCTGCTGATGGCCGGCGCCGTGGTGCTCGTGGTCCCGGTCCTGATCGTCTTCGTCGCCCTGCAGCGCTACTTCACGCAGGGCATCGCCACCACCGGCCTCAAGGGATAGCCCGCCCGCCCCAACCGCACCCGCCACCCCGCGCCCAGCCGCCTGGGCCGTCCGCCAACCCGCCTACCCCCACCCGCAAGGAGTGCTCATGTCCCGGATCCGCCTCTCCATCATCCTGGTGCTGACGCTGGCGCTGTCGCTGCTGGCGATCACCCCGGCGTTCACCGCACCCCAACGCCCGCAGGACCATGTCCGCACGTCACGCGTGCTACACCGCTACGCCGAAGACACCTACCGCTCCATGGTGGCTATGACCAACAAGCGCACGGGCCTGACCGCCGACAACCTGTCGGCTGACGGCAAGCGCAGCGAGTACACCTCGCCAACCAACATCGGCGCGTACCTGTGGAGCACGTTGGCCGCCCGCGACGTCGGCCTCATCACCCGCCGCCAGGCGCGCGAGCGGCTGGCTCGCACGGTGCGCACCGTGGGCCGGCTCGAGCGACACGAGCCCAGCGGCCAGTTCTACAACTGGTACGACCCGGCCACCCGAGAGAAGCTGACGACCTGGCCGGTGGACGGCAACCCCGTGTACCCGTTCCTGTCGTCGGTGGACAACGGCTGGCTTGCCGCCGGCCTGCGCATGGTCGCGCGCGCTGTCCCCGCGCTGCAACGCCCGGCCCGACGCCTGCATCGCAGCATGGACTTCGGCTTCTACTACGACCCCCAGGTCGGTCAGATTCGCGGCGGCTACTGGACCGAGCTGCCGCCGAACCAGGTGTACGCGCCCGAGGTCAGCGGCGCTTGCGCAACCAGTCCCGCCGGGGGTGACACCGGTAAGGGTTGGACCTGTCACCACTACGGCTCGCTGAACACCGAGCCGCGCATCGCCAGCTACATCGGCATCACCAAGGGCGAGATCCCGCCGGAGCACTACTTCAAGACCTTCCGCACCTTCCCGTCGACCTGCGACTGGGGTTGGCAGGAAGCCAAGCCGGAAGGCGTCACCCGCAACTACATGGGCGTCGACGTCTTCGAGGGCCACTACACCTACCGAGGCATGGACATCGTGCCGAGCTGGGGCGGCTCCATGTTCGAAGCGCTGATGGTGCCGCTGCTGGTTCCCGAGGAGCAGTGGGGACCGCGCAGCTGGGGCGTCAACCACCCGCTGTACGTCCGCGCCCAGATCAAGCACGGCCTGAACGAGGCCGACTACGGCTACTGGGGCTTCTCGCCTTCCAACAACCCCGCCGGCGGCTACCGCGAGTACGGCGTGGACCAGATCGGGCTGAACCCCGACGGCTATAGCTCGGACCAGGAGCGGACCGTCGTTGACAAGGGCTTTGCCTCCGACACACCTGGTGAACCGCCCCGCCGCGAGGCGCAGCCAAAGCCGACCAGCTACGGCAACGGCGTCGTGACCCCGCACGCCTCGTTCCTGGCCCTGGACTACAAGCCCAACCGGGCGCTGGGCAACCTGCGACGGCTACGCCGCGACTTCGACCTGTACAGCGACCACGGCTTCTACGACGCCGTGGACGTGGTCAGCGGCCAGGTATCGCGCTACTGGCTGGCCCTGGACCAGGGCATGATCATGGCCGCGCTCGGCAACGAGCTGACCGACGACCACCTGCAGTCCTACTTCGCGCGTGGCCGAGTGTGGCGCGCGGTCAAGCCCCTGCTGAGGATGGAGCGGTTCACCGCCGGATAAGCCGATTGAGGCGGATCCAATGACCGCCCTTCCCAAGTAGACAGCCCGGGAGGATTTCCAGCGCCGCATCGGCCGGCGTTCCCAAGGGCCTGCCGCCGGAGCCGCAGCAGACCCCGGGGCGGCGCTCGCCGCCCCGGTCGGCCTGCGTGCCCCGAGCCGGCTGCGCGCCGAGGACGGCCGCGGCCAGGTAAGTCTGCGCTGGCGGCCCGTGCCCGCGGCCATGGGCTACCTCGTTGAGCGGGCCGAACCCGGATCGCAGGCGTTCACCGCCGTGGACCACGGCGGACGCGACGTGCTGGCCTTCCCCGCCCCCCACTACGCAGACACCACCGGCGAGCCCGGTCGGCGCTACCGCTATCGGGTGAGGGCGATCGCCGACCTGGAACACGAGCCCGGGCCCCCCTCCTCGGTGGTCGAGGGCGGGTCGCTGAAGGCAGGCGAGGCAACGGTCGCGGTGCGCGTCTGCGCCGACGCGCCCGCCGCGGCGCTGCAACGGGTGTGGCACATGCTCGGCAGCGAGCGCCTGTCCCAGCTGGCGGATCCGGTCACCCTTGCGGGGCATCCCGTTGCCGAAGAGTTCGCCGACTCACTGCGGATCGCCTGTGACCAGCTCGGCGCCGAGCGCGTGCGAGCCCACGCGATCCTTCACGACGACCTCGGTGTCTACCGCGAGGTCGACGGCGAGCCGCAGTACGACTTCAGCCGTGTGGACGGCCTCTACGACCAGATCCTGGCGATCGGGCTGCGGCCGGTGGTCGAGCTGTCGTTCATGCCGCGCGACCTCGCCGCCCAGCCCGACCAGACGGTCTTCGAGTACGGCGGCATCATCTCGCCGCCGCGCGACTGGGACCGCTGGGGCGAGTTGTGCGCCCGCCTGGCCGGCCATCTCGTCGAACGCTACGGCCTCGACGAGGTCGCCACCTGGAGCTTCGAGGTCTGGAACGAGCCCAATCTGGAGGTGTTCTGGACCGGGAGCCAGGCCGAGTACTTCCGGCTGTACGACACCGCCGCCAATGCCATCAAAGCCGTCGACGAGCGCCTGCTGGTGGGTGGACCGTCGACCGCGGCGGCCGGTTGGGTGGGAGCGTTCTGCGACCACGTCCTCGACGAGCAGTCGCCGCTGGATTTTCTTTCCACGCACACCTACGGCAACGCGCCGCTGAACGTCCGGGAAGCCTTGCTGGTCCGCGAGCTGGACGACGTGGCCGTGTGGTGGACCGAGTGGGGCGTCACGCCAACCCACTTCTTCGACGTGACCGACGGGGCCTTCGGCGCCCCATTCGTATTGCACGGCATGAAGCACGCGCAGGACAACGCCGACGCGTTGGCCTACTGGGTGATCAGCGACCACTTCGAGGAGCTGGGCCGCGCGCCGCGCTTGCTGCACGGCGGCTTCGGCCTGCTGACGATCGGCAATCTGCGCAAGCCGCGGTTCTGGGCACTGGCCCTGGCAGAACAGCTCGACGACCAGCTGTGCGAGGTCGAGCTGGGCGGCGACGGAGCGGGGACCCTGATCGACGCCTGGGCCTCGCGCGCCGACGATGGGCGGGTCGACGTCCTCGCCTGGAACGGCACGTTCGACCAATCCAAGGCCGCGAGCGACCCGCTGCTCCAACGTCGCCTTATGGTGACGGTGTCGGGCCTTGACGCCGCCGCCTACCAGGTGACGATCGCGCGCGTCGATACCCGGCACTCCTCGATCGCGGCGCACTGGGACCCCGACAAGGCGTGGCCCGACGCGAGCGAATGGACGACCCTGCGAGCGGCTGATCGTCTCGATGTCGAAGACCTGGGCACCGCCACGCCGGCCGGCGGCTGCGTGGAGCTCGAGCTGCAGCTGCCGATGCCCGGCGTCGCCCGCATCCGACTGCAGCCGCGCTGACCACCACCTTGCCGGCCTCGGGCTGCCGCCCGGTCGGCAACGTTCAGCCCGCGTCGAGGCGCAGGGACGTGTGCCGCGCGATCACATCGAAGTCCATATCGCAGTGCAGCACGGCAGCGTCTTCACGCAGAGCGACGGCGGCGATGACGCAGCCGGTCATCTTGCGGACGGTCTCCCCCTGCCGGCGACACGCGCGATAGACCCCAGCAGCGCGTTCGTAGGTCCCCAGTGCCCCCACGGGCAAAAGGACACAGCGATAGAGCAAGCGGCGGAGGCGGGCCAGGCGAGCGGCGTCGTTGCTGCCGGCCAGCAATTCCATGACCACGATCTCCGTCGTGGCCACAGGTTGCTCTTGCAGGATCAACGCGCGAATGCGCTTATGCGTGGGGCTGCCGGTCTCGCGCAGGTACTCCACCCATGCCGACGTGTCGGCGAGAATCACCGCCTGTCCGAGTCGTCGGGAGCGCGGATCTCATCGAGGTCGCCCTCCCAGCCGAAGCCCTCCATAGCCAGCGCCTCGTCCGTGGTCATCGGATCGCCCACCAGATTCCGCAAGGCCACGTCGACTGCTTGCCGTTTGGTTGGCAGGCCATGCAGCCGCATCGCGCGCGTCACGAGCTCGTCGTCGATGTCGATGTTGGTTCGACTCATATACACCACGATACACCTCTCTGCACCCGAGACACCTTCTGGTGAGGTCGGCGCAGGCGTGCTCGAGGCGACCTCCCGCACTCCAGACGGCTCGGCAGCGCGGCCTATGACACCGAGTTCCTCACAGGTACACACCGCTGGCGAGGTACGGGGTCATCGGACCGAGCCGGCCTCGGGTCAGCAGCGCGCCTCCGGGCTTTAGCACCAGTCCCGCGTCGTAGGCGGTGCGGATGGCCCACTGCTGCGCGCCCGTGACCGCCCAGATGTCGATGTCGTCGTCTCCCACGGTGACCAGCATGTGGCGGAGCAGGTCGCACGCCGCCGCGTCGGTGGTCGCGGCCAAGGCAAGGACGCGCCCCTCGCGCCACAAGACATAGCCGCGATCGTCGCCTCGGTCCAGCACCGCGAAGCGGCTGCCGAGGTCTCGGAAGAGGCGCAAGTCGCTGCCGTCGGCCCCATGTGGGACACCACGTACCTGGCGGTCGACCTCGACGGTCAGGGCGAAGTCGTCGTCGCGACCGTCGCGGACGTCGGTCGGTGCCCGCGGCGGGCGGCGTATCCGGCCGCTGACCTCCATCGCCGGATGCAGCTCGAAGC
>JALZLC010000039.1 GCA_030858885.1 Actinomycetota bacterium | reverse complement strand
AGGCCCGCGCGGTTGCCCGGGCGGTGGAACAGGACCTGGCCCGACTGCCCGGTGTGGTCGGAAGCCGGGTGCAGCTGCTGACCGACGGCACACCCGTTCGCCTGCGCGCGGCCTTGGACCTGCGATCCGACGCCGATGTCAACGAGATCCGGTCCCGCGCAGCGCAGCCACTGGAGCGGGCCACCGACAGCCTTGGCTTCGATCGGGTTCCCACGGAGCTGTGGCTGCGCCACACCGCCCAGCCGCCACCTCGGGTCCGCTGAACCCCAACGGGTCCCGCGACGTTGTGAGCGTAGCGACGACAACGTCGCGGGACCGGCGCAGACGGGCCGAAGTCAGTCCCGGGCGGCGGCGGCGGCGGCGGCGAAGTCTCGCCGGGCCTCCACGGCGGTGTCGGGGTTGTCGCTGAAGATGCCGTCGACGCCCAACTCGAAGAACCGCTCGTACTCGGCGAATGCGTTGCCGTAGTCGTCGGGTGCGCCAGCGCTGCGGTAGTCGGCTGGCAGGAAGACGTTTTCATTGCGGAACGTGTAGGGGTGCACCAGCAGGTTCTCGGCGTGCGCGTCGTCCACCAGTGAGGTCGGCTCCTGCAAGAAGCCGCCTGCATCACGGGGGATGATGCGGTTCTTGTCAGGTCCGATCCCGTCGGCGTAGCGCGCCACGCGGCGCAGACCAGCCGGCGTCACGAGGTCGTCGTAGGTCTCGTCGCTGCCGGCGGCGACGCGGTCATACGGCGCCCCGCTGCCAGCAATGAGCTGCACCAACGGCACCCTGATGATCTTGTCGAGCTGGCGCAGGTTGGCCGTCTCGAACGACTGCACGAACACCGGTGCCTTGCGACGGTCGAGGCCGTTGCGGCGCAGCGCGCGCACCAGTGGCTCTTCCAGCGACAGGCCGATGCTGTCGAAATAGGTGGGGTGCTTGGTCTCCGGGTAGATGCCGATGGGGCGGCCCCTGCTCCGTGAGGCGCGCTTGGCGAGGTTGATGACCTGCTGGAAGGTTGGGATCAGCTCGCGGCCGTCGTAGAGGGTGTTGCGCTGGCGCGTCTCCGGGATGCGTTCCTTGGCACGCAGGGTGCGCAGCTCCCGAAGGGTGAAGTCCTCAGTGAACCAGCCGGTCAGCGGCCTGCCGTCGATGATCTTGGTGGTCCGCCGGTCGGCGAACTCAGGATGGGAGTCGACGTCGGTCGTCTGGCTGATCTCGTTCTCGTGGCGGGCGACGAGGATGCCGTTCTTGGTGGAAACGAGGTCCGGCTCGATGTAGTCGGCGCCCAGCCGGATGGCCAGCTTGTAGGCGGCCATGGTGTGCTCGGGACGGTAACCGCTGGCCCCCCGGTGACCGATCACCAGGACGGAGGCATCCTTGGGTCGAGGTGGGTGGCCAGCCCGAGGCACCGGCTGGGCAGCGGCGGCGGTCGACAGCAACAAGGTGGCGACAAGCGTCGTCACCAACATCTTCAGCGTACGTGGGTGCATCTAGGGAACTCCTTGCTGGTCCGAGCACCGGCGATCGCCGGTGGCTGAACACAGTCAAGAAGCGTCGTGTAGCCGGCCGCTTACCGAATGGCGACCCCGCAACGTCGGACGCGTGAAGTCCGACCCCGCGTCATACCCTGCGCGATGATCCGCCGGACGATCGACGCCGACCCTTGAACGCCTCGAACAGGCGCTTGAGCAGACCGAGCTTGATGATGCCGGAGATGAGGCCCATGAAGCGATCCCTTTCGCTGGTGGGGACTACCTTCCCGCCGCGAGACCTCGCTACGCACTACAAGTCGCGCAGCATGGTCACCGACCCCTGGGCGGAGCTGACCTCGCGGAAGCCGTGGGAGGTGTACAGGACGCGAGCGGGATTGGCCGTCTCCACGCTCAAACAGATGGCGCCGACGCCGCGACTCGACGCCGCTTCCGCCATGACCTCCAGCAGTGCAGACCCGATTCCGCGGCCTCGCCATCCGGCCACGACGGCGATCGAGAGTTCGGGCACGTCCTCCGCCACGAAGCCGTAGCCGGGGTCGTCGGCCGGAAAACGACGGATCCAGGCGGCGCCGACCGGTCGGCCGCCGATCTCGGCGATGACGCCGAGATCCTCGGGTCCGCCCCATCCCTGCACGTAGTGCGCCAGCTGCGGATCGGCGAGCACCTGCGCCGGGGTGAGACGGGGGCGTTGCGGATCCCACCCCGCGGCCTCCTGGAGCATCTGCTCGAGGAAGCCTCGGTCGCCCGCCGCGGCGAGCCGGAGCTCGACGTCGTCAGCGGCGTCGGTCATGTGTGCGGTTCGTCGCAGCGCGCGGTAGTCATCGTCAATGACGGCCGTGCCACAGGGCGGTGGCCGTGACGGGATCGAAGACCTGCACCAGCCGCGCCCGCACGGTCAGTTCCACCGCGCTGCCCGGCCCGGGGGCAGTGCCAGGGGCGAAACGGGCGCGGACCTGCGCCCCGGCCACCTCGGTCACCACCTGGTCGTACGGACCGAGCCGCTCGACCCGCCGGACGGTTGCCAGCAGTCGCTCGTCGACCGGATGCCCCGGCGCGGCCGCCGCATCCCCGAGTTGGTGCGGGCGCAGTCCCAGGATCACCGGCAGCCCCACGTGCCCTCGCAGCGCGCCGGGCAGCCCTCCGGGTAGCCGCAACCGTTGACCTGCCACCAGAAACCACGTCAAGCCGGCGGACTGCTCGAGCCGTGCGGGCACGAACCCCATGCCGTCCAATCCCGCGAAGCCCGCGACGAACTGGTTGACGGGGCGGTCGAGGACCTCCTGGGGTGTCCCCACCTGCTGCAGCACGCCGTCGCGCAGCACCGCCACCCGGTCGGCCAGCGACATCACCTCGGCCTGGTCGTTGGCGACGTACAGGGTCGTGACACCGGCGGTCTTGACGTAGCGGTGCAGCTCGGCGCGCACCCGGACCCGCTCGCCGGCGTCGAGTGCCGACAGCGGCTCGTCGAGCAGGAACACCCGGGGCAGGCGAGCTGTCGCCCTACCCAGGGCAGCGCTTTGGCGGTGCCCGGTCGACAGCACCCTCGGCAGGCGGTGCAGCAGCCGTTCGATGCCTAGCACCCGCGACTCGGCGGTGACCCGCTGTTCGGTCTCCTGGCGTGGCGTTCCCGACATCCGCAGGGGGAACCGCAGGTTGTCGCCCACGGTCATGTGCGGGTAGAGCGTGTGCTGCTGGGTGACCAGGGCGACGTCGCGATCACGGGTCGGCAGCTCGTTGACGACGTCATGGCCGATCGTGACGGTGCCGGCGCTGGCCGGCTCCAGCCCGGCGATCACCCGCAGCGTGGTGGTCTTCCCGCAGCCCGACGGCCCGGTGAGCACCATCAGTTCGCCGTCGGCCACCGCCAGATCGAGCTGCCACAGCGCCCGGGTGCCGTCGGGGTGCACGCGACTGACGCCGTCCAGCACCACGGCAGCCATCGCGCTACGGCCTGTCGGGGGTCTGCGCCAGCGGCAGGCGCAGGCAGAAGCGGCTTCCGTTGGGCTGGTTGGGCTCGTACCAGGCGTCCCCACCCTGCGCCCGCGCCAGCTGACGGACGATGGCCAAGCCGAGGCCGGTGCCGTCGACATGTCGCGTCTTGGCGCGGCCGCTGCGCGCGAACTTCTCGAACAGGTGGGGAACGAACTCCTCGGCGACGCCGGCACCGGCGTCGTCCACACAAACCTGAGCCCAGCCCTGCTCGACGGTCGCCACGACGGTGACGGGGGGTGTTCCGTAGCGCAGCGCGTTGGACACGTAGTTGACCAGGATCTGGCACAGCCGATCGCTGTCGGCCGTGACCCACAACCCCTTCGGGCAGGTGTTGCGCACGTCGGCAGCCGTCGGGCCGTTGTTGGCGATCGCGTCATCCACGGCGGCGGCGAGCTCCACCGGCTCCAGCACCATGGCCAGCTTGCCGGCGCGCGCCGAGGACAGCGTCAGCAGGTCCTGCACCAGGCTGTGCAGGCGGCTGCTCTGGCGCTCGATCATCCCCACGAACCGGCGCCGGCTGTCGTCGGGCAGCGCGTCCCAGCGATCCGACAGCAGCGAGGTGTAGCCCATGATCGTGGTCAGCGGTGTGCGCAACTCATGGTTGGTCATGGCCAGAAAATCCTGGGTGACTTCGTTGGCGGCCTGCAACTCCGCGTTGGCTGCGGCCAGCTCGGTGGCGTAGGCCTCCAGCTCGGCCCTGGCTCGTTCGACCTGATCGCGCTCCGTCACCAGGTTTGACGCCATCGCGCCCGCCACCGCGGCGATGATGAAGCCGACGCCCATCCGAAAGGAGATGGACGTCGCCAGCACGGCGTTGCCGTAGGCGGCTGCCCCGAACACCTCCCGAACAGCGTAGACCGCCGCGACGATGGCCATGGTCATCAGCGCGCCGCGCAGCCCGAAGCGGATGGCCCCCTCCAGCGGCAAGATGTAGAGCAGCGCCCAGATGGCCGTGTCGGGATCGAAGGTGTAGACGAACACCAGTCCCGTCACCACAACGATGTCGAGCAGCAGCGAGCAGGCGCCGAGCCTGCGCACGGCGCGCAGTGAGGTGATCCGCTGTAAGGCCAGCTGCACGGCGGCGGTGCCGGCGGCGAGCAGTCCCAGCAGCCCGAAAGCCGCGGGCAGGATGCCGGGAGGGTAGGGCAGGTAGTAGGTGAGAACCTGGACGACCCCGAACGCGATGCCCACGACGCGGATCCGCTGCATCACGCGTTCGATGCGCCGCGACCGCGCGAGCCTTGTTTGCGACCCGTCGGAGGAGCGCTGCGCCCGCGCCGAAGCGGTCGCTGCCGCCCCAGCTGTCTGGTCAGCCATCCCGTCCCTCGTCGGAGTACCCCGCCCACCGGTCGCGTCGGACCCGACGCTCGCCGTACCGGCGCACACTAGTGTCACCGAGGCAGCGACGCCGCACCATCGTCCAGGTGTCCTACCGCTTCGCTGCACGAGGACTCTGGTGTTCTACCGCGTGGCCGCATCACCGACGTGCATTCAGCGCCCCGATGATTGCTCGAGGCGTGTCAGCTCGGCGGCGAGGTTCTGGCGAGCCTTGGCCTCCCAGCGCCCGCGCGCCGTCGCCGTGGCAAAGATCCGGTGCCGTGCCAGCATCCCCGCGATGAACTCGGCGCGTCCCGCCTCGAAGCGCGGTGCCGGCAGGAAGGCGTACTCGGTCCGGACGGCTTCGGCATAGGTGCCGTAGACCTGCTCGGAAGCGGCCAGAATCGCCAGGTCAGCGTCGACGAGGACCGCGGCATCGCCAGCCTCGGCGACGTGGTCGACGGTGGCCAGGACCAGATCGACCACCCGGCGGCGGCGACCCTCGGTCACCCCGAGTCGGGCCAGCACGGCGTCCGCCAGCGACGCGCTACGGGCTTCGTTGGCCGTCGCGCCCGGTTCGTAGACCGCATCGTGGAACCATGCCGCCGCCGTCAGCGCGCCGGGGTCATCGATCGCCTCGCCGGACTCGTGCAGCCACCGCGAGTGGGTCAGCACCGAGCGCACGTGCTCGATGGTGTGATAGCGCCGCTGCGGCTCTTCGTACCGGCGGCGCAGATCGATCAGCGCTGCCGTGGGATCATGCGTCACGCCCAAGGCCGTCATCGCCTGCGACCAGCGCTGCGCATCGTTCATCGGCGCTGCTGCCGACGGCTGTCGGGCGTCCATCGGCCCTCCTGTTGGGGCTATGGTGCCGAGTCATGGCCATCCTCGTCGACCGTGCCGTCTGGCGGTGGCGCGGCCGGCGCTGGGCGCACCTGGTCAGTGACGCCGGCTACGACGAACTGCACGCCTTCGCCGACCGGCTCGGACTGCGCCGTGAATGGTTCCAGGGTGACCACTACGACGTTCCCGAGTCGGTTCGCGACCAAGCGCTGCAGCTCGGCGCGATCGCCGTGCCGTCACGCGAGCTGGTCCTGCGACTGCGAGCCGCGGGGCTGCGCAAGTCCCGCAGCCGCGAGCGCTCAAGTAGCGAAGCGGTAGCGCACCTGAGCGCGGCCGACGGCGTGGACGTCCCCCAGCACATCGTGTGCGTCGACTGTGGCGGCCTTTGCCATCTGCTCAGCCGCCCTCGGCCCGATGAGGGGTTCTCGCCCGGCGACATCGTGGCCTATCGCTGCGAGGACTGCCTTGACCGTTGGGACCTGGTGCTGCCGGACGACGCTCAAGCGGCCAGTGATCACCAAGGGTGGGGGTAGACGAGCGGCCCGAGGTGTGGGTCACTGTGCACAGCAGACGATGGTGCGGTCGACGGTCGACGAAGGGTCCGGCATGGATGCTGCACAACCCGACCTCAAGCAGCCCAGCGGTAGCGCGCAACGTGTGGGCGACGAGCAGGCGGTCGCCGTTGTCCGCGGCCGGCGCTCCGACCTGCGCGCCGCCCTCATTGCCGCCGAGGCCGCCATCGCCGCGCCAACCCCGGGACGGTCCGCGGACTGGACGACTCGGGTGCACACGGCGCTGCTCGGGCTGCGGACGGCCTTCTCCGAGCACGTGGTCACCGCCGAAGGCCCCGACGGCCTGTTCGCGCAGCTGGAGGTGCGCGCGCCACGCCTGGCGCGCGCCTGCCAGCGCCTCGGCGACGAGCACGCCACCATCGCCGAAGCCCTCACCGAGGCCGAGCGGGCGCTGGGGGGCCTACCCGACGAGGTCCGCGAAGCGGTCTTGAGCGTCCTCGCGCTGTTGGCCCGCCATCGCCAGCGCGGCGCGGACCTGATGTACGAGGCTTATGCGGTGGACATCGGCGGCGAGGACTGATCCCCCAGCAGCTGGCGCACGGCTGCGGCGATGGCGCGAAACGCCTTGCCCCGGTGGGAGATGGCATCCTTTGCCTCGGCCGTCATCTCCGCCGTGGTGCAAGGTTGGCCGGCCGGCTGAAAGATCGGGTCGTAGCCGAAGCCGTTGCTGCCTCGCGGCGCCTCGACGAGGGTGCCGGCAAGGGTTCCATGGGCGGTCCATTCACGGCCGTCCGGCGCGACCAGCGCGGCCACGCAGACGAATCGCGCGGTGCGGTCGGGCATCCCGTGCAGCCGCTGCAGGAGTAATGCCATGTTGGCTTGGTCGTCGCCGTGCGTCCCCGCGTACCGCGCCGAGCGGACTCCCGGCTCACCCGCCAGTGCCTTCACCTCCAGGCCGCTGTCGTCGGCGATGCAGGCGAGCCCGCAGGCAGCCACCGCGGTGCGCGCCTTGAGCAGGGCGTTTTCGGCGAAGGTGTCACCGGTTTCCTCCGCGTCGGGCAGCCCGAGCTGGACCCCGGCAAGCAGTTCGACCCGCTCCAGCGCCGGGTCGGCGGCCAGGATGCGACGCAGCTCGAGCACTTTGGCCTGGTTATGCGTAGCCAGGACCAGCTGCGCCGTCACGCGTTCGCCACCGCCGACTGCTGCACCTCGAACAGCCGCCGGCACCCGTCGCTGGCCAGGTCGAGCATCCGGTCGAGCTGCGCCCGGCTGAACGGGTCGTGCTCGGCGGTGGACTGGACCTCCACGAAGCGTCCGTCGCCCGTCATGACCACGTTGCAATCGGTGTCGGCGACGACGTCCTCGGCGTAGCACAGGTCCAGCATCGCCTCTCCTGCCACGACGCCGACGCTGACGGCGGCCAAGGGGGTGAGCGCGGGCCGTGACGGTCGCAGTCCGCGGCGCACCATCTCGTCCATGGCCAACGCCAGCGCCACCCACGCCCCCGTGATGGCAGCGGTGCGCGTCCCGCCGTCGGCCTGCAGGACGTCACAATCGACCGCGATGGTGTGCTCCCGCAGATCGGCGAGGTCCACGGCGGCCCGCAGCGACCGCCCGATGAGCCGCTGGATCTCATGGGTTCGGCCGCCAACGCGTCCGCGCGTCGACTCACGGGCGGTGCGCTCGCTGGTGGCGCGGGGCAACATCGCGTACTCGGCGGTGATCCACCCCAGTCCCGAGCCCTGCCGCCAGCGCGGGACGCCGGTGTCGAGGCTGGCGGCGCACAGTACCTGGGTGCGGCCGAAGCTGACCAGCGCCGAGCCTTCGGCGAACTCCTGCACGCCCGTGCGGACCGACACCGGCCGCAGGGCGTCGTTGCTGCGCCCATCGCTGCGTGTCACAGCTCGATCGAGAACAGATCGGTGGCCACCAGTACCTCTCCGTCGTAGCTGCCGGCGGCCTCCGCGGCGACCTCGGCCGGATCGTTCGAGGGGATGACGTGGGTGACGACGAGGCGCGCGGCCCCCGCGTCCGCGGCCTGCCGGCCCGCCTCGGCGCCGGTCATGTGGATGCCCGATGGGAGGGGACGGTGCCGCTCCAGCCAGGTGGCGTCGCACAGGAACAGATCGGCGTCTCGGGCAGCGTCGCTCAACGACGGTGTGGCGGCGCTGTCGCCGCTGTAGGCCACGACCACGCTGTCCACCGCGATCCGCACCGCCAGCGTCTCGACGGGATGGTTGGCGGGAAACACGTCGACGGTCAGCGGGCCCAGCCGCAGGCGCTGGCCCGCCGAGACGGCGGAGAACTGCAGGCGCTTGGCGAACTCGCCGTCGTCGTTGACCACCTGCGCCAGATGCTGGCGTGCCCCGCCCGGCGCGTACACGGGCACCGAGCAGGGTCCGTCGGGGTGGAAGCGCAACATGTAGTACAGGCCATACAGATCGGTGAAGTGGTCGGGATGCAGGTGGCTGATCAGCACCGCGTCGATGTCGGCGACGTCGCAGCGCTGCTGCAGGTTGCTCAGCGAGCCGTTGCCGCAGTCGACCAGCAGCCGGTAGTCCGGCGTTTCCAGCAGGTACGACGAGCACATGCGGCCCGCACCGGGATGGGTGCCGGCACAGCCGAGCACCGTCAAGCGCACGCTCAACCACGACCTCCGGAACGCTCCACGTCCACGGCGGTCAGGCGGGGGCCAAGGAAACGGGCACCGAGCTGCGCGAACGACGCCGGGGAGCCACTGGCCACGAAGCGGTGCCCGGCACGCACCGGCTCGCCGTGCGCCAACGCCCCCCGGTCGACCAGGTCGACGAACACCCGACGGGCGGTCTCCTCGGCTGATGACACCAGCACGACACCACTTCCCATGACGTAGGTCAGCACCCCGGTCAGCAACGGGTAGTGGGTGCAACCAAGGATGAGCGTGTCGACGCCCGCGGCCACCAGCGGGCCGAGGTAGTCGGCGGCGACATCGAGGACCTCCGGGTCCGTGGTGCGGCCCTGCTCGACCAGCTCCACGAAGCGCGGGCACGCCTGGCTGAAGACCTTGATGTCCTCGCCGACCTCGGCGACGGCCCGGTCATAGGCGCCCGACTGCACGGTTCCGACGGTGCCGATGACCCCGACGCGACCGTTGCGGGTGGCGCGCACCGCCGTGTCCACCGCCGGCCGGATGACCCCGACGACCGGGACGTCGAAGCGCAGCGGTCCCGACGTCGACGGCTCGAGTGCCGCCGCGGTGGCCGTGTTGCACGCCGCCACGACCAGCTTGGTGTCCTGGGCGGCCAGCCACCCAACAATCTCGGCGGTGAACGCACGGACGGCGTCGAGGTCTCGGGGACCGTACGGGCCGCGGGCGGTATCGCCGAAGTAGACGATGCGTTCGTCTGGCAGCAGGTCCATCAGCGCCCTGGCCACCGTCAGGCCACCGACGCCCGAGTCGAACACCCCGATGGGCCGCGGGTCCCCGGTGGGCAGGCGTGGCGTCGCCGGGCCACTGCGGTCGTCGGTCCTCGCGGTCATCGCCGCGCAGTGTACGGGCGAGGGTCAGTGGATCAGGCCCAAAGGGTCTGCGACAGGCCCTCGGCGATGTCGGCGACGTCGCCGGGGGCATAGGCGCCCGTCGACAGGTACTTGAACCCACCGTCAGGCGAGACGACGACCACCTTGGAGCCCTCGGCCAGACGCCGGGGATCGCACACTCGCAGCGCCACGGCCAGGGCAGCGCCGGTCGACACGCCGGCGAAGATCCCCTCGGCGGCGGCCAGGTCACGCGTTGCCTGCAGCGCCTTGACCGAGTCAACCTTTATCCGCCCGTCGAGGACTGACGTGTCCAGGACTGGGGGCACGAACCCCTCGTCGATGTTGCGCAGCCCGTACACCTGGTCGCCGTACTCCGGCTCGGCGGCGAAGACCTTGATCGCCGGGTCGTGTTCTTTGAACCGGCGCCCGACTCCCGTCAGGGTGCCGCCGGTGCCCAGACCAGCCACCAGCGCGACGATGTCGGGAAGGTCACGCAAGATCTCCGGGCCGGTGGTCTCGTAGTGGGCTCGGGGGTTGGCGGGGTTGCCGTACTGGAACGGCATGTACAGGTCTGGGTCGTCGGTGGCCATCTCGCGCGCGAGCGCAACGGCACCGTTTGACCCCTCGGCGGCGGGACTGGAGACGATGTCGACCCCGTACAGCGACAGCAGCATGCGCCGTTCCTGCGAGGTGTTCTCCGGCAGGACGCAGGTCAGCTTGTAACCCTTGGGTGCGCAGATGGCGGCAAGGGCGATGCCGGTGTTGCCCGAGGTCGGCTCCAGCACCCTGGAGCCCGGGTGCAGCTGGCCGGCGCGCTCGGCGGCGGCGATGAGGTACGCCGCGACGCGGTCCTTGACCGACCCGGTCGGGTTGTGCCCCTCCAGCTTCAGATACAGCGAGTACCCGGGCGGCGACATCGACGGCAGCCCGACCAGCGGAGTACCGCCGACGGCCTGGCTGATGTCGCGGGCAGGCATGGGTCGATCACCCTCCGGCGACGGCCGGAAGGATTGAGACCGTGTCACCGTCGCGCAACGGTGTCTGGATGCCGCCGAGGAAGCGGACGTCCTCGTCGTTGAGGTAGACGTTGATGAAGCGGTGCAGCTGCCCGTCGTTGCCGACCAGCGCATCTCGCAGCCCCGCATGGCGACCGTCGAGGTCGTTGACCAGCTCGGCCAGCGTCGAGCCCTCCCCGCTCACCTTGGCCTCACCGTCGGTGTGCTTGCGCAGAACGGTGGGGACACGCACATCGATGGCCATGGGTCCGACACGCTCCTGATGGGTGGTAGTGGAGGAGTACGAGGCTAGCAATCCTCGGCGAACCGGCGACCGTAACTACCGTTTGCCGGCCGGAGCCTTGTCGCCGTCGAGGAAGACGATCCGCTCGGTGATCTTGTGCTCGACGATGTCATAGCCGCGCACGATGGGAGTGTCGTCCTGCAGCGAGATGATCAGGTACACCGCGTCCGGGTAGGCGGCAAGCTCCACGTCCGTCGCCGAAGGAAATGCCTCGGTGTGCGTGTGGCTGTGGTAGATCGCGATCAGCTCGATGCCCCGGTCATCCATGTCGTTCATGGCCTGCAGCATCGCCTTGGCATCCATGGTGTAGAAGGTCATCGACCGTGCGGCGTTGGGGATCTCGTAGTGGCGACTGACCTGCCCGTCGGCGCCGGCGAGAAAGCCGCAGACCTCGTAGGGCGCGTCGCTGTGGGCATGCGCCACCAGAGCGTCGAAGATCTGCCGGTCGAGGTCGATCCGGCCTTGGATCTGCGCCCGCGTCAACGCGGCGCGCCCTTCGGCGAGCTGCCCCATGCTGTCGTCATCGCCATCCCGTCATGCATCTCAGCCGCCTGCTCCTCGCCACGCCACAGCGCGTTGGCCCGTTCTCACCCGGTTATGGCTGCGCCACGGTAGCGCCGGCGCGTCTCCAGGCCGTGAGCGGGTGGGCAGGGCACGGGCTCAGCGCAGGCTGATCCGGCCTGAGCCTTCGGTGACGGTGCCGATGATCGCCGCGTCGTGGCCGCTTTCGCGTAAGCGGTCCACGGCAGCGGCTGCCGCACCGGCGGGGGCGCCGAACAGCAGCCCGCCTGAGGTCTGCGCGTCGGCCAGCAGAGTGAGGGTCAGCTCGTCGCTGTCGCGGCTGTCGAGGCGTGGTCGGACCCATGCCAGGTTGCGCTCGGTCCCGCCTGGCACCATGCCGCCGGCGGCGAGCTCGCGGGCACCGGGTAGCAGCGGCACGGCGTCGACGTCGATCTCGGCGTCCACGCCGGAGGCCTCCACGACCTTGCGCAGGTGTCCCAGCAAGCCGAACCCGGTCACATCGGTCGCCCCGGTGGCTCCGGCGGCCATTGCCGCGGCGGCAGCCTCCGCGTTGAGCCGCGTCATCGACACCACCGCCGCATCGACCACCGCTGCCGGCGCCTGCGCGCGCTTGATCGCCGTCGCCACCACCCCGACGCCCAGCGCCTTGGTCAGGACCAGCGACTGGCCGGCGCGGACTCCGGCGTTGGTCAGGATCCGATCGGGATGGACCTCGCCGATGACGGCCTGACCGAACTTTGGTTCCGGATCGTCCACGGTGTGGCCGCCGACGACCACCCAGCCCCCGTCCAACGCCGCTTGTGCGGCCCCGGCCAGGACCTCGTCGAGAACGGCGAGGGGCAGCTCGGCGGCATTCCAGCCGACCACGTTGAGCGCGAACAGCGGCCGCCCACCCATGGCATAGACGTCGGAGGCCGCGTTGACGGCCGCGATCCTTCCCCACAGGCGGGCGTCGTCGACCACGGGCGTGACGAAATCGACCGTGGCCACCAGGGCGCGGTCGGCATCCAGCCGCCAGACCGCCGCGTCGTCACCGGTGTCGGCGCCGACGAGCAGATCAGAGGCGGCGACGGGGGTCAGGTGGCGCAGGACCTGCGCCAGCTCGCCGGGGGCGAGCTTGCACGCTCACCCAGCGCCGTGGCTGAACTCGGTCAGGCGTCGAGTTGCAGGGTTCACATCGCTCCAGGGGTGCTGGGTGTTGGAACGACGTGTTGTACCTGACGGCTCAGCGCGAGGAGGCAGGAGCCGCCACCAGCTGCGGGGATACCTGCGCCGCCGGCAGCCACGTTCGGAAGATGACCAGCGGGCCCTCGCCGAACAGACCGACGCGCCCGCCGTGCGCCTCCACCACCTTGCGCACGATGTGCAGCCCGAGTCCCAGGCCGCCGTAGCGCCGCGTGTCGGAGGAGTCGGCCTGCACGAACGCCTCGAAGATGCGCCCGCGATCGGCCTCGTTGATCTCCGGCCCGACGTTGGTGACCTCCAACACGACCATCTGGTCGTCGCGGCGGCTGGTAACCCCGACCTCGGTCTCGTGGTCGGCGAACTTGACGGCGTTGTCCAGGAGGTTGAAGACGACCTGATGGACGGATTCCGGAGCCATCGCCACGTGATGACCGGCGGGTACCGAGACTTTGACCCGCCGGGCCAGCGCGGGAGCCAGCTCGTCCAGGTCGTCGATGACGGCGCCGCTGATGCCGGCGAGGTCGCTGACCTGATCGATGTCACCGCGCGCGTCCTCGGACGCCGCGAGCAGGTTGGCGACCAGGCGTGTCAGCCGCTTGGCTTCCCGGGTGATGGCGGTGGCGCTGGCCTTGACCGCCCGCCGGTCCATCTCGTCCACCCGCGCGGTCAGCGTCCGGGCATAGCCGACGATCGACGTCAGCGGCGTGCGGAACTCGTGCCCGACGATGGCGATCAGCTCGTCTTTGAGCTGCTGGGCCTGGCGCATCTGGTCGACCAGGGCGTGCTCCCCCTCGTACAGCGCCGTGTAGCGCTGGCGCGCCTCGCGCTGCTGACCCTCGACGATCCGCCACAACACCAGCTGGCCGATCGAGGCTGCCAGCAAGAAGGCTCCTTCCAGCAAACCGTGGCTGATCACCACATAGCCGACGGCCAGCAGATACAGCCGCCAATCCTGGTACAGCCCGATGAGGCCGAGGACCACGAAGTAGTGGAAGTGAGCCTCGGTGACACCACCCGTCAGGTGCACGAAGGCCGCGGCCGACAGCACCAGCCCAAGGGTGGCTGCACCGGTTCGCAGGCCGCGGTGAGGCAGCCAGAGCCCGGCACAGGCCAGTCCGAGCAACGGCACGACGTCGAACGCCAGATGCCCCGGCGAGTGGTCGGTGAGCCAGCCGGCGACCAAGAGCGCGGGTACGTGGGCCAGCAGCAGCCCCAACAGCAGCTGGTGGCGTCGCTGGAAGGATCGGCCGTCAAGCGAGTTGCCTCGCGGCAGGGCCTGCGGGACACGCTCGACGGGCTGGGTCACGAGGCTGCTCCTCCAGCGGGGCTGGGACGGAGAACGTTCTTAACAGTGTTGCGCTGCTGGCTGCGTGGTGAACGGATCATCTTCTGTGCCCCGATGGCACTAGTGCACACTCCAGGCGGGCCCGAATGCGGGAACCAGTGCGCCGCCGTCTACCCACGCTCCACCGCCGTGTCGAGCAGGCCAAGGGGCGGAGACCCCAAGGCCATGAGGGCGCTGTGGAACCGCAGCAAGGAGAAGCCGCTGCCCCACGCCTTGCGCGCCCGCTCCCGCAGGTCCATCACGGCGAGCTTGCCCCACGTGTAGCGCCCGTAGGTCGGATCGAAGGTTGCCCGCACGGCCTCGCCCCGCGCGGCCGGACCCTGGAGGTGCGCATCCTCCACGAAACGTCGCACCGCCTCCTCGTTGGTCATGGTGCCGCTGTGCAGGCCGATGGCGACGGCCAAGCGGGTCACCCGCACGAGGGCCTCGATCGCGACGCCCGCCGCGAAGCGCGCGTCGTCGGCCCGCAACCCTTCTTCCAGGCACAGCTCCTCGGCGTAGTGAGCCCAGCCCTCGACGAAGGCCAGCGAGAAGAGCGTGCGCCGGACGAGGCTCGGGGCCCGCCGCAGCGAGCGCCCGTGGGTGAAGTGGCCGGGGGCCACCTCGTGCACCGTGATGGCCGGCAGCGTCGTCCGGCTGAACACCGCCAGCCATTCTTCCTGGTCGCCGGCCGGCCACGAGGGGTCCGGCGGGGTGACGTGGTACCAGGAGGGACCTTCGTTCTCGTGCGGAGCGGCCGACGACATCATCGCCATCGCCCACCGCCGCGACTCCGGCGCCGGCCCGACCCGGCACTCCCCGTCGGTATGCGGAACCAGCTGGCGCTGGGCGGTGAAGGCGATGGCCTCTTCCGTCAGGGCGGTGGCCTCGGCCAGCACCCCGTCCGCATCGGGGTGGTCGGCGACCAGCGCCGCCACGGCATCAGGCACGCTCAGCTGCGGGTACAACGTCACGCAGGCCTCGGCGAGCATCACCCGTAAGCGGTCTCGTTCGGCATCGGCACGTTCCGCCAGCCGGCCGAGATCGACGTCAAGGCTCTCGGCAGAGCCCATCAGCAACGCCAGCCGGTCGGGACCGAGCGCGACATCTGCGGGGCCGTGTTCGGCGGCGGTGGCGATGTGGGCGACCAGGCGTCGGTGGGCCGCGACGGCGGCCGCCTCGGTCTCCCCGGCGTCGGATTCGATACCTGCAGCCAGCCCCCGGATCGCCGGCAGCAGTGCTTGGGCCACCGGCGCGGGCACGGCATCCAGCGCCTCGACGGCCATGTCGACCCCGTCGGGCCAGGCAGCCAGGTGCCTGCGGCGGGCCGTGGCGCGCTCGTCGGCAGGCGCGTACTCGCGGTCGTAGCAAGCCAGATCGAGGTTGTCCATGTGCAGCAGCGGGTTTCTGCGGTGGTCGGCGATCTGCTCGAAGCTGACCCGCAGCAGCGCCTCGAAGGCGGCGAGGTGACGTTCGTCATGCGGGTCGTCCAGCGGCTGGCCGCCGAGCCTCGCCAAGCCGGCGCGCACGCCGTCCACCGACAGGTCCTGCAGCCGGCCGTCGTAGGTGTGGAGTCCCGCATGCTCACGGGAGGTCGGCACGGACAGGTCACAGACAGCGCGAAGTCGTGCATCCATATTGCGGCAGCCTTCCAGCGGGGGCAGCGCGAAACCCGTCGATGACGGCCGGCCGAGGTCACTGCCGGATTTGTTCTCGACTAAGCAGCGCTATAAGTTTGGGTGAGGCCCCGTGGTGGCTCGCAACAATCCGCCGACAACCCGACCGGGGTCTGGGGCACGATCGCTGGCAGACGGCAGAGGCCACCACGGGGCCTCTCCCGCAAGGCTCCACGCCAGCGGCGCGTTGTAAACCCACGGTAACGGGAAGTTGTCCTCCAGTGGCGAGCGGTGGGACGAGCCGGGCTCCCCCCGATCGGTTCCGCTCCCGCTGGGTAGGCACCGGGGCATGAATCCTGATCTTGAGACGCTGTCCGGGCAGTTCTGGGACGCCAGGCTGGCGGCGGACCCGCTGGGTGCCAGCCTCCTCGGCGATCACCGCTTCGACACTGATCTGCCCGACCTGTCGGCAGACGGACAGGCCGCGCTCGCGGGACGATTGCGCACCCTGTTCGCGCGCACCGACGCCTTGGACGACGCCGCGCTCCCAGTGGCTGACCGCATCAACCTGGCGATCCTGCGTTTCGAGCTGCGCAGCGACATCGAAGCGTTGGACTCGGCAGAGGCCGAGTACACCGTCGCGCCGACCTTTCGCAGCCCCCACGCCGAGCTGCTGGAAACCGTCCCCAACCTCACACTCACCTCGCCGGCCGACGCCGAGGCGCTGCTGGCGCGCTACGGCAAGGTGACCGGCTACCTGGCGCAGTCCGAGCAGCGGCTGCTCGACGGGGTCGCCGCCGGCCGCACCCCGCCGGCACAGGCGGTCACCGCCACCATTCGCCAGCTCGACGAGTACCTGGCCAGTCCGGTGACCGATGATCCACTGCTGACGCCCGCCCCTCCGGCCTCCTGGGACGAGGCGACCGCCTCGGCCTGGCGCAACCGGCTGCAGGAGCGGCTCACCGACACGGTCCGCCCGGCGCTGCAGCGCTACCGCCATCGGCTGCACAGCGACATCCTTCCCGCCGCCCGCGCGCCCGAGCACAGCGGTGTGACCTGGTTGCCGGACGGCTCCCAGATCTACGCCCGCGCCATTCGTCAGTACACCTGTTTGAACCTGCCGCCCGAGCAGCTGCACCAGATGGGCGCCGACGCGGTCGCGACGCTGGCCGACGAGTACCGAGAGCTGGGAAGCCAGGTCCTCGGCACCCGCGACCTTGGCGCCATCTTCGACCGGCTGCGCAATGACCCCGAGCTGCGCTTCCAGACCAGTGAGGAAGTCCGAGCCACGGCGGAGCAAGCCCTGCGGCGCGCTGGAGACCAGGTGCCGTCGTGGTTCGGCCGCCTGCCGAGGGCGGACTGCCAGGTGCGCGAGATGGCCGCGCACGAGGTGAAGGACGGCACGATCGCCTACTACTTCGCGCCCGCCGATGACGGCTCACGACCGGGGACCTATTACATCAACACCTGGGCGCCGCAGACACGTCCTCGCTTCGAGGCCGAAGCACTGGCCTTCCACGAGTCGGTGCCGGGCCACCACCTGCAGCTAGCGATCGCGCAGGAGCTGGACGACGTGCCCGACTTCCGACGGCACGCCGGGATCAACGCCTACATCGAGGGCTGGGCGCTGTACGTCGAACGACTCGCCGACGAGATGGGCTTGTACTCCAGCGACACCGACCGCCTTGGGGTGCTGTCGTTCGACTCCTGGCGGGCCTGCCGGCTGGTGGTCGACACCGGCCTGCACCATTTCGGGTGGAGCCGGCAGCAGGCGATCGCCTACATGACCGACAACTCTCCGCTGGCGCTCAACAACATCGCCAACGAGGTGGACCGCTACATCTCCTGGCCGGGCCAGGCGCTGGGCTACAAGGTCGGTCAGCTGGAGATCCGCCGGCTGCGCCAGCAGGCCGAACGCTCGCTGGGCGGCGACTTCTCCTTGCCGGCCTTCCACGACGAGGTGCTGTGCCACGGAGCCGTGCCGCTGGGCGTGCTCGGCGAGCTATTGGACCGCTGGACCGCCGACCTGCTTGCCTAATCCTCCGGGGACTCCAGGATGAGGTCCTGTGCAGGGGCGTCGAGGAAGCGGGCGACGTCGGTGACTTCGCGCTCCACCCCCGCACGCTGGACGGACGTGGCATCCGCGAAAAGGCGAACGCTGATCTCCAGGGCGCGCCGCCCCCGGCGCCGGCTGCGCCACGTGCCCGCCGCCCGGCCGTCGACCAGCAGCACCGGGTTGATGATCCCGCCGCCGGGGTGCACGGTGCGCGCGTGCTGGGCAGGCACGATCAGCTCCCTGCTGCGGTGTCCCAGCAGGTAGGTGTCGAAGGCGGGCAGGAGGGTGACCACCGGCTGCTCCTGGTCGGCCGGTGGATCGGTGGGATCCGCAAGCTGCCCTGCCAGCAGCCAGGCGGGCGCCTTGCCGACGCGCACCTCGGTCAGCCGGCCGGCCATGTCGTTGCCGAGTTGCGACCAGGCCTTGCGGGCGTCGCCCAGGGGCAGCCCGGACCAGGCCGCCAGATCCTGTGGAGCCGCCGGTCCGTAGGCGGCGAGAAAGCGGCCCGCCAGCAGGCTCAATGCGGCCACCCGGTCGACCGGACGCGACGGGGGTAGCCAGTCTCCGACCAGCACGTAGGTGGCATCCCGCCCCCGGTCTGGCCCACAGCAGATCGTCCCGTGCATCGCCGTCCACCACAGCAGGTTGGGCGCACGCTGGCCGGACGCGTCGATCCCGGCGGTCTGCAGGCGGGCGACCAGCTCGGCGCGGGTGAGCGGGCCGTGAGCTGCCAAGGCGTCGGCGATGACCCGGGTGCCTTCCTCCAGCGTGCGCTGCTCGAGGCCGAGCTGCGCGTGCCGGCGGGCCGTTCGCGGCAGCGCCACAGGCGCGACGAGGGCCAGCATCCAGCGCAGGTCCTCGGCGGCGATCAGGTGCAGAGTCCCTCGCCATGCCCAGGTGCGAACGACGCTGCGCTCTTGGCCGCGGAGGCGGTCG